>CAMNWW010000170.1 GCA_946566415.1 uncultured Lachnospiraceae bacterium
GAAAGGCAGTGATCGGGGATGTAAACAAATAAAAAAATGCCTGTACGGTTTATCCGGCACGGGGTATTGATCACTTCGATTCTGTTTATCGTGATCGGCGGTTTAAGGCAGGAGTATCTTGAAGTATTGCAAAAGGCGGTGAAAATATGTCTGGAATGCATTGGAATCGGATAAAAATATCTTTTCAGCGGCGGGTACAGCTTCTATCTGCCGTATTATTTAACGGATACGCTGCCGGTTTCCAAAAGGGGAGAATTTTCACAGGGAGCAGTAAAGCGTTCTGTGTCCCGGTCCTGAACTGCTATTCATGCCCGGGCGCGCTGGGCGCCTGCCCGATCGGCGCTTTGCAGACGGCCTTGGGCGGAACACATCATTTTCCCTTTTATGTCCTGGGGACGCTGATGCTTTTCGGAATCGTGCTCGGAAGAGTGGTCTGCGGCCTGCTTTGTCCCTTTGGCCTGGTACAGGATCTGATACACAAAATCCCGGCGCCGAAATGGAAAGTGCCGAAAGGAATCGACAGACCGGCAAGATATATAAAATATGTCGTTTTGCTGATGACCGTAATCCTTCTCCCGGCTTTTTGGGTGACAAAATCAGGGATCACCCCGCCCTATTTCTGCAAGTATATTTGTCCTGCGGGAACACTTAGCGGCGGTATCCCACATATGATAGCGAACCCGGGACTGAGGGAACTTGCGGGGGCGCTCTTTGACTGGAAACTTATGGTATTGGCTGTGATTTTGGCGGCGTCTGTGTTTATCCACCGCCCGTTCTGCCGTTACCTCTGCCCTCTAGGGGCATTCTACGCGGTATTTAACCGTTTCAGTTTTTACCAAATGCACCTCGATCAGTCAAAATGTATTGACTGTAAAAAGTGTGAGCATAGTTGTCCGATGGCTGTAGAAGTCACAAAAAATATAAACAGCCCGGAATGTATCCGCTGCGGGAAATGCCGGGAGGTGTGTCCTGCCGGAGCAGTTTCTTCGGGATTTTGTATTAAGGAAAAAACGGAGGAGGATGGGAAAAATCATTTGCCGAACAAATCACTGTGAGATCCGGTGCGGGATAGTGTCAGTACCAAAACGTTATCATCAATGCGGTATATAAGCAGCCAGTTTGGTAGGACATGGCACTCGCGGTGTCCAGTCCAGTTTCCACTCAAACTATGATCTTTGTTTTTCTCCGGGAGGGGAAGTCCCATGGCAAGTGTGGCAATTACATCCTCCAATAGCCCGATATTCAGTCCACGTTTCATTGCCAGCCTATAGTCTTTTTTAAATTGTGTGGTGGATTTAACGGTATACTTAGTTTTCCTCATGATTTCAGGTCTGCGAACAGTTCGTCCAGATCAGTGTATCCTTTTACCGATGGATCTTTCGCAATCCTTTCCGCCTCTAGCATGGCGGCAACCGTCTCGCTGTTAGGCTGATTTAGAGAAATGTCAAAGGGAATGCGCCCTTCACGGAGCGACTGACGGACAAAAATGTTAAATGCTGTTGTCAGATTCATGCCGAGTTCTCCGAACAGTCTGTCGGCCTGTGCTTTCAGGTCTGAATCCATGCGGATGCTGATGTTTGTAGTAGAGCCAGCCATATATTCATCTCCTTTCCTGTTGGTGGTTACAGTATATGCTATTTGCACGAAAATTACAATGATTTGCACGAAAAACAGGAAAATTATTTTGCTTAAATGTTATTCCATCATACACAAGAGATCTCCTATCTGAAAAAGTTTGTATTCCGTCGGCATAATTCTCCGAAAAATAATGTAGTAAGGTGATCATATTCACCGAAATCGCCGGATTTCAGGTAAACAATTTAATTGACAGGCGTATGCGTGCTCCTTATAATATATTTTAATCTGCCGCATGGCAGGCGCTTATTAAAGCTGTAGATCAGGAAGGAGAGCATTAATATGACGATAGAAATCACTGTGCTTAGCGTTATGGAAATTATAGGGACGATCGCATTTGCCTTTTCCGGCGCGATGGTTGCAGTCGAGAAAAAACTGGACCTGCTGGGGATTATCGTTCTGGCGGTCACGACGTCCGTAGGCGGGGGAATGTTCCGGGACATCTTGATAGGAGATCTTCCGCCGGTATTGTTCCGTAAGCCGATTTATGTGACAATCGCAGTGATAACGGCAATTCTTTTTTTCTGTATAGAAGGAACGAAAAAATTTGCCAGTCTGAGTCTTGGCCCTATCCATTACGATTGGCTGTTAAATCTGATGGATGCCACGGGGCTGGGTGCCTTTACGGTGGTAGGGGTAAATAAGGCTTTGAGTTCCGACTACGATGAGTACGTCTTTTTGACTATTTTCCTGGGAGTTATTACAGGAGTAGGCGGAGGGCTTCTGCGGGATATGATGGCAAATAGGGTGCCTTCGGTTCTACGGGAACATATCTATGCCTGCGCCTCTATCGCAGGGGCGATATTCTATTGGTGGACAAGAAGTTTTCTGGGACCGGAGATATCCATGATCGTTAGCGCAATATTGGTTATTGTAATAAGAGTGCTTTCAAAACACTATGACTGGAATCTGCCGCAGTGTAAGGTAGAAGAGGAAACGAGAAAATAATGAAACCGGTTACAAAATTTGTGGAGTTTTCATAAAAAATAAGATGGCAGCAGGGGATAATATCAGGGGTTTTTGTGAAAAAGTACAGAAAAAGAAAAACATTATTGACGAAAACTCAATAGTAGATTTATAATATACCCAAGATGAAACCGGTTACATCTTGGAAGCGATGAGGAATGATATGAAAAATATGACGATATCAGATATTGCGGCAAAAGCTGGGGTATCAAAAGCAACTGTATCAAGAGTGCTGAATTCTCCGGAGATGGTAGAAGGAAGTACAAGGGAAAAAATCGAATCAATCATGAAAGAGTACAATTACACGCCGTCAGCGACGGCAAGGAACCTGTCAAAACAGGTATCTTCCACGGTGGGCGTGATTGTTCCGGAGATCAGCAACAGTTTTTTCGGAACACTTTTTTCGGGGATTGAGGAAATTACGAATAAAAATGGTCTTTCGCTTCTGTATTGCAGCAATGAGGACAATGAGAAGAAGGACCTTATGGCGCTCGAACTGATGAAGACGCAGAGAGTAAGAGGAGTATTTTACGTTCCGGCCGTCAACTACCCGGCAATGGGGAAGAAAAAGAAAATCCAAAAAGAGCTGGAAAGCCTGGGATGTCCGGTGATCTGCATAGACAGGGATATAGCGCTTCCTTTTGATACAATTCATTTTGACGATCGGAAGGCCATGAAGAATGCGGTGATTTCGCTGGCGGAAGCCGGTCATAGAAGAATCGCGGTGATCAACGGCAACAGCGAGAGCAGTGTACTGGCGTCGGAAAGGTATGACGGTTATCTCGAAGGACTGAAGGCGGTCGGAATAGAAATGGACGAAGCATTTGTGTACCAGGGAGTATATAAGCAATCATACGCCTACCTGGCGGCAAAAGAGCTTTTTCAGAAAAAAGAACAGCCGACTGCCGTGATCACATGTAACAATAATCTTGGAAGGGGATATCTGCAGGCGGCAGCAGAGTGCGGCACGGCAGATTTATATACCCATGTGAGCCTGGATAAAATCGAGATGCTTGACCTTTTGAAAATTCCTCATAATTATATTGAGCGGGATTCATACGAACTTGGGAAAAAGGCGGCGGAGCTTTTGATCAGCAGGATCGCGTTTCCGGAAAAAAGGATTCAAAATATCCTGATGGAAGCTCCTCTTATCAGGGAGACCTATTAAGGAAAATGGCGGGATATCCCGCCGGCTTCCAGACAAATTTTTTTTTGAGCTGTATGAAACCGGTTACATTGAAAGGAGGCAAGTCTGAAACAATGAAACTGATTTTTGGATGTGATCCGGCAGCCTTTGGATTTTATAAAAAGCTTGTTGGAGCTATGGAAAAGGAAGGATACGAAATCGAGGACGTAGGGTGTACGTCTTCTGAGGAGCCGGACGGCGGGAAGTTCGCTGAAATCGCGGAGATCGTAGCAAAGAAAGTGATTTCCGGAGAAGGAGATTACGGGTTCTTGATGTGCGGGACAGGACAGGGAATGGCAATGGCGGCCAATAAGATACCTGGTATCAGGGCGGTGCTCTGTTATGATATTTTACCGGCAGTGCTTAGCAAGAATGATAATAACGGGAACGTCTTATGCACGGGCGCCTGGATGATGGAAAGAAAAGGATTGGACTTCACGGTTTCTATGATAAAAGCATGGCTGTTCAGCGGTTATACCGGTAAACATGAAGACGGGATGAAAGCTTTGGAACGTCTGGACAACAAAAAATATGAGGTGAAATGATGCAGCAATTCCAGAAATTGTCAAAATGTGCTCTTGACGAGCTTGTAGAAGTATTTGAGAAGGTAGACGAAAAAGACATCAGAGAAATGCTTGATAAGATAAAAGCGGCAGACCATATTTTTCTGCTGGGAGCAGGGAGAGAAGGACTTTCTACCCGGGCGTTTGCGATGAGGCTGATGCACCTGGGCAAAGATGCCCACTGGGTATGGGATGATACAACGCCGGCTGTTAAGGAAGGGGACCTGTTTATCTGTGCATGCGGGAGCGCGGACGTGTCGCATGAGAATATTATCTGTGAAAATGCGAAAAAAGCGGGAGCGTACCTTCTCCTTGTAACGCCTTCGGCTCAAGGCTTCCTTCTTTCGATAGCAGATACGATCGTCCGTATACCGGCAATGGCTTATAAAGCGGTTTATCAAGCGGACGATGAGTATGTACCTACGGAACAGATGATGGGAAATCAGTTTGAGCAGGCGCTCTTGGTGTTTTTTGACGTCATCGTTATGATGTTGAAGGACGAGATGGGATTGACAAACGAGGATATGGAAAAAAGACACAGGAATGTGGAATAAAAAAAGGAGGATTCACATGAAAAAGAAAGCATTATCAATTATTTTAGCAGCAACTATGATTTTAGGACTTACCGCCTGCGGCACAACTTCAACGACTTCATCTGACGACGGTAAATCAGAAGAGACATCGGCGGACCTGCTGGATATAACGCAATATAAATCGGATAAAGATGAATCAGAATATACAATAGCAGTGGTGGTAAAGGATGGAACGTCAGATTGGTTCAAGCGTATGGAAACAGGTGTGAACCAATTCGGGGAAGAAATGAAAGTTAATGTGATCCAGAAAGGCCCGGCGAACGCAGACGCGGCTTCCCAGGTACAGCTGGTCGAGGATATGATCAATCAGGGTGTGGATGCGATCTGCGTAGTACCTATTGATCCGGGCGCACTGGAGTCTGTTCTGAAAAGCGCGATGGAAAAGGGGATTGTTGTGATCAGCCATGAG
>CAMNWW010000171.1 GCA_946566415.1 uncultured Lachnospiraceae bacterium
AACAAAGGATTTACGTTTGAATTCGATCAGACATATGTGATTGGAACGATTGGATTCCAGGAGCTGTATGAACAGGGAAATTTCAGCAGGGCTTTCGTCGAGTACTGGGATGAAGAAAAGGGTCAGTTCCAGAGCGTGTCCGGTTTGAAGGTCGAAAAAAGAAGCGACAGCAATGGAAAACATTATTATTTTATACGGATGGCAGACCCGGTTCAGACGAACAAATTGAGATTAGGCATCGGAAGAGACTATAGTTATATACGAAATATTACGGTGTCGGAAGTGTATTTCTACCGCTATGATTCATTGGAAGACGATATTATGGGACTGTACGAGGACAGCCTTCATACAGTACTGAAGACGGAAGTGAATCAGGGAACCATCGACGCACTTAGAACCCGTCTTGGGACAATCGACGCCGCAAGCGGAGAATATCATCCGGACAAAGAGCGTTTGGAACGTGAACTGAAAAATGCAGAAGACATCTTAAACGGTGAATTAAGCAGTCCGGTGGAAATCCATAATACCATTACGACGCGGGATGTCGGCAGAGGGTTCGGCGGATTGAATGCATGGCAGCCTATCGGGATTACGGCGGCCGCGGGCGAAGAAGTTACTATTTTTGTGGGACACAATACCCTGCAGACTGGGGCAAATACGAATCTGCAGCTTGTAGCAACCCAGTACCATGCAGAAAGCTCACCGATGAGTCAGACAGTTGCGACCTTAAAAGTGGGACGAAACGACATTACGATTCCGCAGATCGGTTCAACGGCTGCAGAACGCGGCGGCGCGCTGTACGTTCAGTACACGGGAAATAACGCCAACGACCATTACGCAGTCCGTGTAAACGGCGGCACGGAAGTTCCGAGACTTGATCTTTATCAGATAACGGAACCGTCGGAGCGGCTGGCGCGCACAGAAAAGTATGTGGAAGAACTGAAAACTTATACGGCCCAGGTTCAGAAGATGCATGAGGAGCTGCACCAGAATTCCGAAAATACGCTTGTAGATTATCCTTATCAAGAAGAGAACTGTATTTTGGAGGCGTCCGATATACTGATGGACAGCATGATGCTCTCGATTCCTGCAAAACAGATCTTAGCAGGCTGCGGCGGAAGCGCGCAGACGCTGCTGGATTCTCTGGATGCGATGGAAGACATGATGTATCTGTTCTATCAGCACAAAGGTCTGAACAAGGATGCAGCAGACGAAGTAGACAGATTACCGAAAGGACATCTGAATATCCGCTACCAGAGGATGTTCGCGGGCGCGTTTATGTATGCTTCCGGAAATCACATCGGAATCGGATGGAACGAGACCGCAGGGCTTGCAAGCGCTGTCCCGGTACAGTCTGAGAATGGAAAATATAAGAGCGGGCGCTATTTCGGCTGGGGAATCGCCCATGAGATCGGACATAACATTAATCAGAGCAATTATGCGATTGCGGAAATTACGAACAACTATTTCGCACAGCTTGCACAGGCAAAAGATACGGATGAGAGCGTGCGGTGGAACTATCAGAACATCTATGATAAGGTAACCTCCGGTACAGTCGGAAGATCCCCGAACGGAGCGACGCAGCTCGGAATGTACTGGCAGCTTCATCTTGCATATGACGACGGATATAATTATAAAACGTATGAAAAATATGAGGATCAGCTAAATAATCTTTTCTTTGCAAGAGTCGATACTTATGCGAGGACACCGGCAAAGGCGCCGGCTCCGGGAGGAATCAGTCTGAAGCTTGCAGGAGATAAGGACCAGGATTTGATGCGCCTTTCCTGCGCGGCGGCAAAGAAAAACATATTAGAGTTCTTCAAACGCTGGGGAATGGTTCCAAATGAAGAGACGATTTCTTACGCAGGTCAGTTTGAGCCGGAGACAAGAGCGATTTACTATGTGAGCGATTCATCGCGCGTGTACCGCCTTGAACATGGAGGAAGCAGCCTGAACGCAGAAGGAACGGTAAACGCTGTCAGCAGCAGTACTTCTGCAACGGTGAATGCGAATAATGCGGGCCAGGTTGACTTTGTGCT
The DNA here is from genome assembly GCA_946566415.1 of uncultured Lachnospiraceae bacterium. Taxonomy (GTDB): domain Bacteria; phylum Bacillota; class Clostridia; order Lachnospirales; family Lachnospiraceae; genus Allocoprococcus. The sequence goes on from CAMNWW010000171.1 coordinate 2,040, forward strand.
TGGAGCGGAGAATATTCCGGCGGAGGATGTACTTGGATATGAGATTGTCCGCACAATGATATCCGGCGGAGAAGTGCAGAGTGAGTTTGCAGGATTCACAACAGGAGAAACCTTCAGCGATCATATTGTGACAGTAAATAACCGTGTGATTACGTATGAAGTGACGCTGGTTGATAAATATTTGAACCGTTCGGCAGTGAAGACCCTCGACCCGGTTAAGATCGAACATGACGGAAGCATAGAGAAAGATTTCTGGACTGTTTCCACGGAGAATCTGAAAGCGACCGATAAAGAGGAGCTGGAAGATGACGAGGATTACATGACCTGTAAACCGCAGGTGAAAGACCCGGTTAGGGCGGCAGTGGATAACGACAGCGAGACGACTTATGCAGCTACTGTGGGGAACACGGCAGGGGACGCTGCGGTTACGATGGAATTTAACAAGTTCCAGGTGATTTCCGGATTCAAGTACACGGTCGGCGATGCGGTCGGCAAGGAGAAGAGAATTCAGGATTATACGATTTATTTCCGTGCAGAAGACGGTAAATGGACCGAAGCTGCAAAGGGCACATTTGGCGATGAGAAAGTACAGACCGTATACTTTGGAAACGAAGACGGAAAATATGTAGGCACGTACAGGGCGGATGCGGTGAAACTTGTCATTTCCGGACAGAAGGGTAAGGAGATCGCAATTTCTGAACTTGACGTGCTCGGCGTGACCGGCGATAACGTGGACTTCTACAGCACGCAGGAGAGTACTCCGGCAATCGGAAAACTTGCTTCTGATTATAAGTACGGCGATAAGGAATCGGATGTGATTCCGAAAGGCTCTATTATCTTCACAGGCTCCTATAAAGGAAATCCGGCGTACAATGTGGTTCTGCTTTATGACCAAAACGGCAATATCGTAGGCGGTCAGGATGGGGACGGAAACCTTAAGGCGCAGCAGATTATTCTTGCGGATGTGCCGGACACCGGGCTTATTCAGGATGTATCAAGCGGAACATGGATTTACTGGATTGAACCGAAGGATCAGACGAATCTTGACGGACTTAAGGTGCGCGCGGAGCTTTACCGTGTAAATAACGCGCAGACAAACGAGGGACAGCGTCTTGTAAGCGATTCCTTATACAAAGAGATTCCGAAGGAACTTCCGGATATTACATTTACAGGGAACAATGCAGCAGGGGAGGAGTAGGACATGAAAAGCATGAAAAAAATAATTACGGGGTTTGTAATGGCAGTCTTTGCATGTATCGTCTTGCTGCCGCTTGCGGCTTTTGCCGCAGAGGAACCGGAGATTCAGATCCAGACAGAGGGAGATGCGGCAAATGTGATATTGACGTTTCCGGAGGCGGTAAGAAAAAATATCTATTCTCTTGAGATGGTTCTGAAAGTGGAATCAAACGCACCTGAGCGGACAGACGTGGAATTTTTGTTCGCAGAGGGAATCGCGAAAATCGCAGAAAGCCGTTATCATGGAGAGGACGGCACATTGCATCTCTACTTGTCAGGAAACGAAGCCCTCTTTAAAGAGGAGTCTTTGAATCTTGGAAAAGCCGCGTTTTCTGCCGAGGATAAAGAGGGAATTATCGTTACAGTCAGCGTGGAGTCTCTGAAAGTTGTTAACGGCACGAAGTCGGAAGACTTTCAGAAAGTCAGTTATCCGGAGGCGAAAACGATAGAACTCGGAAAAGGCGGGGCGTCAGGCAATGAACCCGGCGACGGATCCGGAGATAACAGTGGTTCCGGAGACAACAGCGGTGAATCGACGGATCCGATTCAAGCGCTGCGGGAGGAGTTAAAGAAAACGATCGAATTGGCAAAGACTTATAAGGAAGCAGATTATTCTCCCAATAGCTTTGCAAATTTGAAAAAGGCGATTCAGGCGGCGGAGGAAACACTGAATAAGCAGGACGCCACAAAAGAGGAGCTGGAGGCGGCGCTTAAAGATCTGGAAAATGCGATCGGCGCCATGGAGAAAAGAGCGACCGGTACTGATCAAAGAGCGGCGGCAAGCGTGAACTCAGGCGATAGTACGGCGGCGCTCCCATGGGTAACAGTCCTGGCAGTCAGCATGGGCGTAATGGGATTTGGTTTATACCGCAGAAAATATTACAATCGGTAAGCGGATAAAGATGGAAAATGTGGAGACAGGGATGTCTCCACATTTTTACTGCGGGAACAGCAGGTATAAGGGAGAAGTTTTCATATTTCAAAATCCTGTCTCATAAACTACTAATGGTAGATTGGAGGTGAACAGCCCAAGGGGCATACTTCCATGTCCAAAAACATGGACAATGAAGGAGGATTAGGGAATATGGAAAAAAAGATTCAGCTTCAGGTAAAGCCTATCTGGATATTGAAGGCGCTTCTGGCATCCTACATAGTGACCAGCGCGCTTTTGCTGCTGCTGACATTTCTGCTCTACAAGTTTGACCTTGAAGAGCAGAAGGTACAGATCGGGATTATCATGATCTATGTATTTTCAACGTTTGTGGGCGGATTTATTATGGGAAAGCTGACAAAAAACCGTAAATTTTTATGGGGGCTGCTGCTGGGAGTACTGTACTTTGCATTTCTGCTGTTAATTTCCATCGGCGTATACCGGACGGTACAAGGCGTTCCTGGAACAGCGGTGGCATTTATACTTTGCGCGGCAGGAGGAATGCTGGGCGGCATGGTATCTTGACCTATAGAGTATATCAATATATAGCGGGTAATATCCGAAATATGAATTTTACACCTTTTTTTAACCGTGCTATACTTTATAAAACGCATCGCCGAATAGGCGATTAAATTCACGAGTCCCGAATGCTGCTGCATGAGGGATACTTTATAAAACGTATCGCCGAATAGGCGATTATAGGTGATTATAGGCGATTGGGTACGAAAAGGAGGAAGCATGGAGATAATTAAGGATTTACCAGAAGTATTTGAAGAATTTGCAGAACAGAGGAAAAAATCATTTCTTGATATGAAAGAACTGAAGGATAAAGGGGTTCCGGTCATTGGATCCTACTGTACTTATTTTCCGCAGGAGCTGGGAACCGCAATGGGTGCGGCTACTGTCGGGCTTTGTTCTATGTCGGACGAAACGATTCCGGAGGCGGAGAAGGACCTTCCTAAAAACCTGTGCCCGCTAATAAAGGCAAGTTATGGGTTTGCAATTACTGATAAGTGTCCGTATTTCTATTTTTCGGACGTAGTGGTAGGGGAGACGACCTGCGACGGAAAAAAGAAGATGTACGAGTATATGGGAGAGTTCAAGGATGTATTTACCATGGAG
>CAMNWW010000172.1 GCA_946566415.1 uncultured Lachnospiraceae bacterium
CTGAAACATTTTTATTTTTGTATTTCTTCCAAAAGAGTCCTTGCCTTTCCTTTGATCCTCTGCAGGGCGTTATCTACCGCCTTCGGACTTTTGTCCATCAGTTCCGCGATCGTCAGATAATCCATTCCCAGGAGATGGAGACGGAGCACTCTGTTTTCCAGTTTACTCAGCCTGTTCTGCAGCTCTCCCTCAAACAGGTTCGCATGTTCTGTACTAAGCAGCATTTCCTCCGGGTTACTGCCCGCTCCTGCCTCGATCGTCTCGGCCAGGGGCCTGTTCCCGTCTTTTTGTTCCCCTTCCCCGGGCGCATATAAGGACACATAAGAATTCAAGGGAATATGTTTCTTCCTGCGGGATGCTTTGATTGCGCTGTACATCTGTCTGGAAATGCAGAGCTTTGCAAAGCTGGAAAAAGACGCTCCCGCCTTTGCGTCATAATCCTCCACCGCCTTAAAAAGTCCGATCATTCCTTCCTGGATCAAATCATCGTTTTCGCCGCCCCAAAGATACATTGCCTTCGCCTTCTGCCGTACGATCCCTTTATATTTCTCCATGAGGTAATCCATGATCTGCTTCTCACCGGCACGCAGCTTTTCGATCAAAGCCTCGTCCGTCATTGTTTCATAGTTCACTTTTGCATCCTCTGCCTTACGATCTCATAAGCAAGAATACCTGACGCTACAGAGGCGTTCAGGGAACCGATCTCCCCCTTCATGGGGATTGACGCCGTCATGTCGCAGGCTTCCTTTACCAGCCTTCCCACACCTTCTCCTTCATTTCCGATCACAAGACCAATGGGTCCTTTCATGTCCAAGCGGTACATCACGTCGCCGCCCATGTCCGCGCAGATGAACCATAGCCCTTTCTTCTTCAATTCCTCTATCGTCCTGACCAGATTGGTTACTTTTGCAACCGGGGTATAGTTCAACGCGCCTGCGGACGTCCTCGCCACCACTGCCGTCAAGGATGCCGCGCGTCTTTTCGGAATAATCACGCCGTGCGCGCCCGCAAGGTTCGCGGTACGTATGATCGCCCCCAGATTATGCGGGTCTTCAATATTGTCCAGAAGGATCAAAAAAGGATCCTCGCCTTTCTTTTTTGCCAGTTCCAGCATATCCTCCACCTGCGCATACTCATATGCCGCGGCAAATGCAACGACCCCCTGATGCTTTCCCGTCTCTGAGAGCTGCGTCAGGCGTTCTTTTGTCACAAAACTGACGATTGTATCATGTTTCTTTGCCTCCCGCAGGATACTCCTAACCGGTCCGTCCTGACACCCGTCTAAAACATACAGTCTGTCGATCGGTCTTCCGCAGCGAAACGCCTCAAGGACAGCGTTCCTTCCTTCAACGACCTGATTTTCAGCTCCCTTTTCCTCCAACATCTCTTTCTCCATCAAACTTCCTTCCCCTCATTCAAATGCTCCAAACCAATCCGAATCAGCTCCAAAAGCCGTTTTTCTTCGTTTTTTAAAAAGAGCCATCCTATCAGAGCCTCAAATCCCGTCGCTCTCCGATAATCTGTCAGGGATTGGTTTTTGGCAGGAGAGACCATTTTCGTATTTCTCCCCCTCCGGTAAATCGTATGTTCCTCTTCTGTCAAAAGCGGCTGCAATGCGCGCATCATCTCTGACTGGGCGGATGCCTTCACGATACTGCTTGTTTCTTCGTGCAGTTTTCTCACCGGCCGGTTTCCTCCGCTGACTACCAAAACCTTAATAATCAGATTGTATATCCCATCGCCGATATATGCCAATGTAAGCGGAGAATAACTCTGGACGTCTATTTCTTTTTCTCCCTTAAGTTCACGCAGCCATGCCTGCCAGCCAGTCTGTTCTGCAGGACCCGCCGCGTCGCCTTCTATTTCATTTTCTAAATCTTTTTCCATTGTACCCCTTCTCTGGTATCCTTTAGGGCAATCCCCTTCGCCAGCAGCTCGTCTCTGATCGCGTCGGCCCTTGCAAAATCCTTGGCTTTCCTCGCCGCCTGGCGTTCTTCGATCAGTTTCTCGATATCCGCATCCAGAACTTCCTCCCTGCGGTCTACGATCAGGCCAAGCACATCGCTCAATTTCACAATCAATTTCGCAAGCCCTTGAAGGTATTCCCTGGAGCGCCCGCCTTCAGCCGTTGTATTCGTGTATTTGACTAGGTCGAACACTGCGGCGATCGCGTCTGCCGTATTAAAATCGTCGTCCATAGCATCCTCGAATGCTTTGACATACTCTTCAGTTTTCGCAAAGATCGTTTTCTCTTCCTCTGTCATCATCTCTGTTTTCGCCGCGCCTGCCAGATACTTCAAATGTTCGACGGCGTTAACAATTCTCTCCAGCCCGTTTTTTGATGCTTCCATCAGATCGGCGCTGAAATTTAAAGGGCTGCGGTAATGGGCGCTCAGCATAAAAAACCGCAGGATCTGCAGGTCATATTGTTCGCTGATTTCCCGCACTGTGCGGAAATTCCCCAGGGATTTTGACATTTTATGGTTATCAATATTTAAAAATGCATTATGCATCCAATACTTTGCAAATTCTTTTCCGTTTGCCGCCTCGCTCTGGGCGATCTCATTTTCATGGTGGGGAAATACCAGATCCTCTCCGCCTGCATGGATGTCGATCTGCTCTCCCAGATACTTCCTGGACATCACAGAGCACTCAATATGCCAGCCCGGGCGGCCGTCGCTCCACGGGGACTCCCATGCCGGCTCTCCCTCCTTTTTCGGTTTCCACAGCACAAAATCCAGAGGATCCTCCTTCTCGTCCTCACCTGTTACAAGGAGCGACCTTCCGCCCGACCTTAAATCGTCGAGATTCTTATGCGATAATTTCCCGTATTCTTTGAACCGCCGCGTCCGGAAATATACAGTCCCATTCTTTTCGTAAGCGTATCCCTTTTCTATCAAATCGGAGATCATCTCGATCATTCCGCAGATCTCCTCTGTAGCAAGCGGATGCGTTGTGGCAGGCTTCACATTCATCCCTGCCATATCCTTTTTACATTCCGCGATATATCTCTGTGATATCTCTTGGGCTGAAACCCCTTCTTCGATCGCTTTATTAATGATCTTATCGTCTACATCCGTAAAATTAGAAACAAAGTTTACATCATAGCCTTTATATTCAAAATAGCGGCGCACTGTATCAAACACGATCATCGGCCTTGCATTTCCAATATGGATAAAATTATAAACCGTAGGCCCACAGACATACATCTTGACCTTTCCCTCTTCCAATGGGATAAAATCATCTTTTCTCCTTGTTAGTGTGTTAAAAATTTTCATGTTACCTCCAATCCATCGCCGTCAGGCGATTCTAATCAGGCCGCTAGGGATTCTATACGACCTCATTCAGGAATACCCTGTCCAGCGGCACCAATTTCCCAATCTGCTCCTTAAATTCTGCTGAGAACATCTCCTGTTCTTCTTCCTCCACTTTTTCAATCGGTTTATATCCGAACAAGATCGTCGTCAGGGCAGATATACTGATCTTCTGCACATTTTCATGCTTTCCTTTCACCAGCGGGCGGGTACGCGCCACAAGATGTTCCTGATTCCCGCGTATCTGGAAAATTTTATTATTTTCCCGTATCACAGGATCCACCAGCTCAAATTGAAAATCTGTCTCCCCTGTACATACCATACAAGACATCAAGGACTCTACATGCAAAAGCCTCGCCATAATGGTCGGTTTTTTCTTTTCCTTTTTGTGAAGGAGCAGCCCTCCGTCCTTAAATATGTTTTCATATCCTGGCATTATCAGAGGCTCTCTGACAGAAAAACCGTCCAGCTCATCATAGAGAACAGCCCCTCTGATCTCCCCGCCCTCTTCTGCAAGCAGGATCCCCCCTTTTTGGCTGAACTGTTCGGTCAGCATTGTCTCGTAATAGATCCAGTCACGCTTCACATAAACCTGATACTGATCCTTTAGAATACTCTGGGCAAATCTGGCGATCCGCCTGCAGTCTGCCTGTACGGCGCACCGAAGCTGCACCTTCTGTCCGGTCAGGCGGGACGTCAGCTCTTTTGCGGAAACATCCCTTCCATCCGGCGCGGAAGCTTCCCATTGTTCCGCATCATAGATAAATCGAAAATGATGGGGGTAGTATATTTTGTCGCTCGCGGGCATCAAAAAAGCAAAAGGAATCTTCTGCACATACATATCCCTTATCGACTTCCGGAGAAGTTCACGCATATATCCCTGCTTCCGATACAGAATATCCGTAGCGACAGCCACGATATAACGGCTTCCCTCTTCCTTCTCCCTAATCTGCATCACATACGGATTCAGGTGAAGCATGGAGTGAATCTCGCCGTCCTTCTCAATAACATAGATTTCATTATCATCCGTCTTATTTGTATAATAATAATTCAGGAATTCCTGTGTATCATCGTCGAACACCCGCTCCCACAATGGACGCGTTAAACCGTGTTCACTTCCTTTCAATTTCCTAAGTATCATGGTTACCTCTTTCTTTTCATCGCCGACAGGCGATTTAATTCAGGGAGCCTGAAATCGCCTTTAGATTTCTCTCTTTCCCGAACGACACCCTTGACATCCGGCACATCTGCCGTCGGCGTACGGCGTTACATCTATGCTTCCAAAATTCGTCAATTTTTCAACTGTGCATACTGCATGGGCGGATATCCCCTCTCCGCTTCCAGTAAAGCCAAGCCCCTCCTCTGTAGTCGCCTTAACATTCACCTGATCTTTCCTGATTCCAAGAACTACCGCAATATTGTTTTCCATCTCTTCAATATATGGACGCATCTTCGGGCGCTGGGCTATAATTGTGGCGTCGACATTTTCCACAATATATCCATTATCTTCCAGAAGTTCTGCCACCTGTGCCAGAAGCTTTACGCTGGCAATATCTTTAAATATAGGATCCGTATCCGGAAAATGCATTCCGATATCCCCTAACGCAGCCGCCCCCAAAAGGGCGTCCATCACCGCATGAAGAAGTACATCCGCATCTGAATGTCCCAAAAGCCCCTTCTCATACGGAATCTTCACACCGCCTAGGACCAGTTTTCTTCCCTCGGTCAACCGATGTACATCATATCCCATTCCAACTCGCATCATCTCTCCCCCTTTGCCTTCTATCCTCTCTCATCCGGTTCTTCCCCGCCCGGTCCATCCGTATCATAGTATCCATAACCATCTTCCGCATTTTCATCGGAAGATTCCTCCTTTTCTTGTTTCACTGCTTTGATATAGGCCTTGATATTCATAATCATGGTGGCCAGGCCGAAAAGAACAAAGACCGCTCCGGCCGCGACAAACAAGACCGTATTCGCCGGCCGGTTCGTCAACACA
>CAMNWW010000173.1 GCA_946566415.1 uncultured Lachnospiraceae bacterium
GATTCCTGTGTGGTTATATACTAATGAAAAATGAATATTTAAGGCGTGCCAGATCAAAGTCTATGGCACAGAAGAAAAGAACAATGAAAAAAATGCGCCGCAAACGCGGCGGAAGAGAGGGCGCTTCCTGGGGACGGATCGCAGGGGTGCTTGTAGTCTGCCTGTTTGCCTGCGCATTTCTAAGCAGCGGAGCGGCGGCAAGCGAGAACAGCGAGATCAGCGTGACTTTGAAGGTTGAGGACGTATCCATTGTACAAGGTGAGGAGAAGCCTGTTTTTACGGCGGGAGCCGTATGCCAGGGGAATGCTGCTGTTGTCTTAGACGCGAATACCGGTTTTACGGTCCAGGATCTTGTAGACGAATTGAATCGGGGGATCGGATATACTCTGGAATGTGAAACGGACGGAAGCAGAGAAGGAAGTTATGTGATCAAGGCGGAGCTTACAAGCCAAATCACTAACCCTTTGAATTTGGACTGGTTCGGGAAGGTGCGTATTGATATCCGGGACGGAAAGTTCCAGGTTAAAAATCAATACGGAGAGTGGGATGGAAATAAGTTCAAGCGATGGGACGGAAATTATGTGACAAATGATTTCGTCGTCTACCACGATCATACATATTATTTCGGCAACGATGGAAAGCGTGCTGTCGGCTGGCAGGATATCGGGGGCTTGACCTATTTTTTTAGTAAAAAAGGAATTATGAAGACCGGCTGGCATGAAGAGAAGGATGGAACGAAGTATTATTTTGGCGAGAACGGCGCGCTCAGCCTTGGATGGGTTACGGTAGAGGGAGAGAAATACTATTTTGATCCGGAAGGCAAGATGCTGGTCGGAGAGCAGCAGGTAGGCGGAAGAAAGTGTGTGTTCGCTGAAGACGGTAAACTTGTGTCCGCTGAGAACAGCGTAGATCCAAATAAGCCGATGATCGCGCTTACGTTTGACGACGGGCCCGGGGCGAGAACGAGTGAACTTCTGGACGCCCTGGAGCAGAACAATGCGCATGCGACCTTCTTTATGCTGGGGCAGAGAGCCGCTCAGTATCCGGATACGGTAAAAAAGATGGCGGAGATCGGATGTGAGATGGGTAATCATACATATGACCATGCAAGCCTTGCCAAATTGGATGCAGACGGCGTGAAAAAGCAGGTAAGCGATACGAACGCCGCCATTGTACAGGCGGCGGGGCAGCCGGCGACAGTTTTGCGCCCAAGTTATGGAGCCATTAATGACACCGTGAAAGAGAATGTTGGAATGCCGATGATTTTGTGGTCTATCGATACTTTGGATTGGAAGACCAGAGACGCTCAGGCGACTGTTGATAACGTGATGAACAGTGTGAAGGACGGCGATATTGTTCTCATGCATGATATTCATACGCAGACGATTGACGCGGCAATCGCCCTGATACCGAAACTGACGGCTGCCGGATACCAGCTTGTGACGGTGAGCGAGATGGCGGAGGCGAGAGGATATACATTGGAGAATGGGGCGAAATACGCAGAATTCTGGCCGGATAACTAAAAGGAGGAAACGACATGGGATATGAAATAACGGGGCATACTGTACTCACCGGGCTTTTGGGAAGTCCGGTAGCGCACAGTATTTCGCCGATGATGCACAATGAAGCTTTCCGGCAGCTTGGGCTGGATTATGTTTACCTGGCGTTTGACGTAGGGACGGACAGACTTGAGGACGCTGTGGAAGGACTGCGTGCGATGGGAGCACGGGGGTTTAATCTGACCATGCCGGATAAGAATTTGATGTGCACACTGGCGGATAAACTCTCGCCGGCTTCAGAAATCGGCGGAGCAGTGAACACAATCGTCAACGACGGCGGTGTGCTTACCGGTTATACTACTGACGGAATCGGATTCATGCGTTCGGTTGCAGAGGAAGGCTGGGATATTATAGGCAAAAAGATGACTCTTCTCGGCGCCGGAGGCGCGGCGGCGGCGATCATGATACAGGCGGCGCTGGATAAAGTGGCGGAAATATCTGTATTTAATATCAGGGACGATTTCTTTATCCGTGCGGAAGGAATCATAGAAAAGCTGAGGGCGCAGACGAACTGCACTTTGAATTTGTTCGATTTTTCTGACATGGCGGCGTTGAAAAAGGAGATCGAAGAAAGCGCGATTTTAGTAAACGGAACCTCGATTGGGATGGCGCCGAACGTGGATCGTTGTATCATAACGGACGACAGTGTGTTCCGCAAGGATCTCTATGTATTCGACGTGATTTACAATCCTGAGGAGACGTTATTCCTCAGAAAAGCGCGCTCTGCAGGCTGTGCGGCGGCAAACGGCCTGAACATGCTCCTCTATCAAGGAGCCGCGTCTTTTGAGTTGTGGACAGGATGCAAGATGCCGGTGGACATCATCAAGGAAAAATATTTTAAACGATAGGAAAAAGATGGAACTATTATTGAAAGATAATCCTGTTTTGAAGATAGAGGAAAATGGGACATGCAGGATCCTGGATTTTACGCGCCTTCCCTTTGCCCTGAGAAAAGAGAACGTTACATTTATCGACTTTATCGAGTGGGCGTCGAACCGCACGCTTTCCATAGGGCGGAGCTATGCCAAGGAAATTTTGAACACACTGCGGCTTTCGCAAAGCAATCGATATGCAGTCTGTAAGGCGTGCCGCGGTGTATCTTTGGAGGATGCGTACTGGATCCGTCAGACCGGCGATGAGAAAGAATGGAGGGAGGTAAATCTGTTTGAAAATCCTCTCTCACTTTTTATAACAGAAATTTCTCTTTCGGGGAGAAATACATATTATAAAGAAAGAACATATCTAAATGAAGAGATCCGTACGCCTGAGCTTACCACTCTCGGCGCGGCCGCGAAAGGGTGGATACGCCAGGGAGACGCTCTTTATCTGCACAAAGTAGGGAAATACGAAGTGCCGGCGGCAACAATTCTGAACGCTGTAGGAATCGAACATATAAAGTACCGGATTTCTACGGAAGAAGAGATCTCATCCTATTTATCGGATGAGAGAAAACAGTGGATAGAGGGTGTTGGAGAAACGGTTGTGAATTCCAGAATTTTCACTTCGGAAGAGACAGCCCTGGTTACTTTTGAGGATTTCAGATTATTTTGTGCATCTTATGGGCTGAACCCATATGATGAGGCTGTTAAGATAGACCGGAAAGCATATTTAAAAATGCAGATTGCTGATTACCTTTTGAATAATAACGATAGACATGAGCAGAACTGGGGATTTTTGATGGAAAACGAAACAGGAAAAATTACAGGATTTTGTCCATTGTTTGACCATGATCATGCATTTTCTGCTTACCCGGACGTCGTTTCGCAGACAACAGAAAGGGTATGTACTCTTGAAGAAGCAGGGATAGAGGCGCAGAAAGAATTGAAAATGGACCTTAGCGGAATTGATAAGATGGAGACGCCCCCGTTTTTGACACGGAAACAATGGGAAGAGGTATTGGAACGGAAAGAAAAATTAAATGGTTGACAAATCTAAAAGGGTTGTGTATGATATTTTTAAGTTTTTTCCATTATTAAATACGTTGAAAAGAAGTAGTAAGTATGGCTGCCTGGCACAGAGAGTCCTTAGAAGGTGCGATAAGGATGCAGTAAGTCATAGTGAATTCCTCTTGGAGTAGAGTGCTGAACATGATTTTATCAGATCAGTAGGCATATCCGGCAGCAGCCGTTATCTGCAAGGGTATAACCGCATGGCGGCGTACCTGGCGAGGCGGTGACCGCGAGGTCATTGTGAATTGAGGTGGAACCACGAAGTATAGAATACTCTCGTCCTCTGTATATACAGAAGACGGGAGTTTTTATTATTAGGAAACCCCTCACGCAATGGCGTTCGGGATACCTGAATGGAACCGCCGTCCGGCGGAGGAGATAAGAGTAGGAAAGGGTGCAGAATATGATTATAGTATTAAAACCAAGAACCAGTGAGGAAAATGTCCGGCGTGTGGAGAATCTTGTGCGCTCAAAAGGATTGGAGGTGCACACAGTCATCGGGGAAGATTTAACGATTATCGGCTGTATCGGCGATACGGTGCGGATCGACCCGAGACTGTTTGAGGTGGACAAAAGTGTGGAGAAAGTCATGCATGTCCAGGAACCGTATAAGCTGGTGAACCGTGCTTTTCACCCGGAGGATACCATCATAGACGTATCCGGGGTGAAAGTTGGAGGCGGACATATGGCGCTTATAGCAGGACCTTGCTCTGTAGAAAGTGAGGAACAGGTCGTCGCTATTGCCAGGGAGGTCAAAGCGTACGGCGCGAATATGCTTCGAGGCGGCGCTTTTAAACCTCGGACCAGCCCATATTCGTTCCAGGGGATGGGGCTGTCCGGTCTTGATATTCTCTGTAAAGCCAGAGAGGCGACAGGGCTTCCTATTGTGACAGAGTTGATGTCTGCGGACTATCTGGACATTTTTGATGAGAAGGTAGACCTGATTCAGATTGGAGCGCGGAATATGCAGAATTTTGACCTGCTTAAACAACTGGGAAAAACCAAACGCCCTATTCTGCTGAAGCGTGGACTGAACGCGACATACGAGGAATGGATGATGTCCGCGGAATACATTATGGCTTCCGGCAATCAGAATGTAATTCTATGCGAAAGAGGAGTTCGGACGTTTGAGAGCTATACCAGGAATACCCTGGACTTGCAGGCCATTCCTGTTGTGCGGCGTCTCAGTCATCTGCCGGTTGTTGTAGATCCAAGCCATGCGGGAGGAAAATGGTGGCTGGTGGACTCTATGGCGAAAGCGTCTGTAGCGGCAGGGGCAGACGGTCTGATGATTGAAGTGCACAATAATCCAGAATGCGCTCTTTGCGACGGAGGGCAGTCCCTCAAACCTGAAAAATACGGAAAACTTCTGGGAGAATTACGGCAGATCGCAAAGGTGATCGGAAAGGAAATGTAAATGTATATATATGTGGATTTAAAAGAGCATGGGTATCCTATTTATATAGAAAGAGGAGTTCTGGGAAAGGCGGATGAAAAAATAAAAGAAGTATATTCGGGGAAGCGAATTTTTATCATATCAGATGACAATGTGTTTTCTTATTATGGAGAACAACTGAGAAGGACTCTATCCCAGGAATATATGTGTTCAGAGATCGTGATACCTCATGGGGAACCATCGAAAAGTTTCGATACGCTCCCGGAAGTATATGCCGCCCTGCTGAAGGAGAGGATTACAAGGACGGATCTGATTGTAGCGCTGGGAGGCGGTGTTGTCGGCGACTTGGCAGGATTTGCGGCGGCAACGATCCTGCGCGGAGTTCCTTTCGTGCAGAT
>CAMNWW010000174.1 GCA_946566415.1 uncultured Lachnospiraceae bacterium
TTCGGAATCCGTGTGATACTGAACGCTCCTTACGAGGGGGATTTGGCGGCTGGTGTGATTGAAAAATCCAAAGCCTCGGTAATACTGATGGACCTGTTTGACGCAGGAGCCAGAATCTGGTATGGAACAGACGTAGACAGACTTATATCTTTGAAAGAACAGGTTCCTCTGTGTATGGGATGCTCCGCCGGCGGAGTGGGACGGGAGAATCTTCTTTGGAACGCATGCCGTCTGGTGCAGATGGGATACAAACCAGAAGAGGTTTTAGATCTGATGACAGTGAAAACCGCGGAGGTTTTGGGTGTCGACCATCTGATCGGTTCAATTAAGGAAGGGCTTTTCGCGGATTTGGTAATCTATAATGGAAATCCTCTGGAAAGCTGGAGCGCCGACGTAGACGCAGCTATTGTTGCGGGAGATATCATATATGATAAGGGGGGAGAAGCAGTATGTTGATTCAAAATGCAAAAATATTTGATATGACGGGAAATCCTCCCTATACTGGCGATATACAGATTCAAAACGGAAAGATTGTCAGCATTGGAACAGGACTTTTGGCTGCCGACGGCGAGGAAGTCATTCACGCCGACGGTCTGTGGGCGCTTCCCGGTTTTGTGGATGCGCACACGCATCAAGGTGGTTTTGACATGATTGATCAAAACGGGATGGATCTGAATGAAATGACGGATCCAATCACTCCGCAGGTGAGGGCTATAGACGGATGTAATCCGTGCGACAAGAATTTTCAGAGTGTTCCCTCAGCCGGAGTCACCACTCTATGCATAACGCCCGGCAGCGGAAACGTAATCTGCGGTCAGGCATTTGCGGCGAAGAGCTATGGAAGAGACATTCATGAGATGGTTATAAAGAATCCGTGTGCATTAAAAGCGGCATTGGGGATGAATCCCAAGGGAGTATACGGACCGAAAGGGAAATCGCCTATGACCCGGATGGGAATCGCGGCGGAACTTGACAATGCGCTGGCGAAGGCGGATGAGTACAGGAAAAAGAAGGAAAAAGCGGCTCTTGAGGGAAGCGAGCCTCCGGCATATCACGAAAAATGGGAGGCAGTTCTCCCGGCGCTTAACGGGACGATACCGCTTAAAATCCACTGTGAACAGTTTGACATGCTGACCGCTATCGAGATAGCAAAAAAATATGGATGCCGGCTGACCATAGAGCATGCGTGGTCTGCAAAGGATTATTTGAAGGAACTGGCGGAAAGCGGGGCTGACATCAATTATGGACCCATCGGCGTTCCGACAGGTTACGGCGAATTGACAGGGGCTGATCTGAAAGATGTCGCTTTGTTGGACGAGTTAGGCGTAAACGTTTCTATTATTTCAGATTCTCCCATTTTGTCGGAGGATGTTCTTCTGATACAGGCGGGGGAAGCGGTGCGCAACGGCGTATCTCCGGAACGGGCGCTTAGAATGATTACAATAAATCCGGCGAAGGCCCTCGGCATACAGGAGCGTGTGGGAAGCCTTGAAGTAGGCAAAGATGGGGATGTCGTACTCTACACAGCACTGCCGGTGCAGGAGGTTTCCGCAAGACTTCGATATACGATTATCGAGGGAAAGATCGTTTTTGCATCCCCTGAAAGGAGCTGATCGGATGAAACAGCAGGGAAAAGACGCTCCGGTTTTATTACATATTGACAATTTAAAGACGGTTATTAAGAGCAAGGATGATAAATTGGTTCCGGTTGACGGCGTAGAAATTGAAATCCGGGAGAAGGAAACGGTGGGAATCGTAGGTGAATCCGGTTGCGGAAAGAGTATGACGGCGATGTCTGTAATGGGGCTTCTTCCAGGAACGGCCCATATAGAAGGCGGTCAGATTATGCTTCGGGACACAGATCTTACGAAACTTTCTCAGAAAGAGTTGAGGAAGATTACCGGGGATAATATTTCGATTATCTTTCAGGAACCAATGACCAGCTTAAACCCTGTCGTTAAAGTAGGAAAACAGGTAAGGGAAGCCATTTTGCTGCACGAGAAAATCGGTAAAAAGGAAGCAGCCCAAAGGGTTATCAATGTTTTCCGCCAGGTAGGGATTCCGGAACCGGAACGGCGTTATCACGCGTATCCGCATCAACTTTCCGGCGGGCTCAGGCAGAGGGTGATGATTGGAATGGCCATGGTATGTAATCCGGATCTGCTGATCGCGGATGAACCAACCACTGCGCTTGACGTAACGATCGAGGCACAGATTCTGCACCTGATGCGGCAGCTTCAGAAGGAGAAAGGGACTTCGATCCTTATGATTACCCATAATCTGGGAGTTGTGGCAGAGCTGTGTGACAGAGTATATGTGATGTATGCAGGAAAAGTTGTAGAGGAGTCAGAGGTGTTCGAGCTGTTTCGCAATCCGATGCACCCCTATAGCATAGGCCTTTTGGGGGCGCTTCCAAAGATCGACAGTAAGCAGAGGCTTGACAGTATAGAGGGCATGGTCCCAAGCCTTAGAGATATGCCGTCAGGATGCAGGTTTGCACCACGCTGCCCGATGGCGTCCGAGCGGTGTAAAAATGAGGAGCCGCCTCTTACAGATATGGGAGACGGGCATAAGGTACGTTGTTTTACACCTGCAGCGAGGAGGGGATAGGATATGGAGCGTGAAATTTTAATGCAGGCGAAAGGGGTCGTTAAGGAATTTAAAACCGGCGGAGGAATTGTTCATGCAGTCAGCGGAGTAGATCTGGATATCTATACCGGCGAGACCCTTGCTTTGGTCGGCGAATCAGGATGCGGGAAATCAACTTTGGGTAAGGTGCTGATGCGTCTGATTCCATCCACATCCGGTGAAATTTTATTTGACGGTGAAAATCTTTCAGATATGAGCAAGGCTCAGCTTAGAGTGGCGCGCAAGAAGATGCAGTTGATCTTTCAAGATCCGTATGCGTCCCTGGATCCCCGGATGAATGTGGGAAAGATTATTTCCGAGCCGCTTCGGGCATACAAAGTTTATAAGAACAAAGATGAGGAAGAAGCGAGAGTGCGGGTTTTAATGGACAGGGTTGGAATCCGGCCGGAATTTTACAATCGTTACCCACATCAGTTTTCAGGCGGTCAACGCCAAAGAGTGGGAATAGCCAGAGCTTTGGCGTTAAATCCTAAGCTTATTGTCTGTGATGAGCCGGTGTCGGCTCTGGATGTATCAATACAGGCGCAGATTTTAAATCTTCTTCATGATTTGCAGGAAGAATTTGGTCTGACGTATTTATTTATCAGCCATGACCTGGGTGTGGTCCGCTATATTTCGAGCAGGGTATGCGTCATGTTTTTGGGAAGAATTTGTGAGATTCGGGATACCGAGGCGCTTTATAGTTCTCCGCTTCACCCCTACACACGGTTTCTTCTTGAGTCAACGCCCCAGCCGAATCCGGAGCGGAGAAAAGAGGATAAGGAACTGTTAAGCGGAGAAATACCAAGCCCGATCAACCCGCCCGGCGGCTGCCGTTTCCACCCGCGCTGCCCTTATGCACAGGAAATCTGCAGACAAAAGCAGCCAGAGCTAAAGCTTTGCGACAGCGGTATGTGCGCATGCCATTTTCCTCTTGGGTAAGGAAAGCCGTTTAAGACAGTAAATAGAAAGAGGACAAAATGTTGGACCAGATCAAGATAAAAAATTTGGAAGTGTTTGCCAATCACGGAGTGTATCCGGAAGAAAGGAAGCTTGGGCAGAAATTCCTCGTATCCTGCGCGCTTTATCTGAATACCAGAAAAGCGGGGCTTACAGATTCATTGGAAGACTCTGTAGACTACGGAAAGATTTCACGTCTGATCAAGAGTGAGATGGAAAGAGAGACGTATTTGCTGATCGAAGCGGCGGCCGAACATCTGGCCAAGCAGATATTGCTTTTTGACGAGAAGATACGCCAGGTTGATTTGGAAATAAAAAAACCCTGGGCGCCTGTAGGGCTTCCGCTTGAGACAGCCTCGGTTGTGATCAGCCGGAAATGGCATGAGGCAGATATCGCCCTTGGTTCCAACATGGGAGACAGGCGTGCTTACCTTGAAGAGGCGGTAGAAGGGCTTCGCGAAATGAAAGACTGCCGGGTGGAAATTGTTTCTGAGTGGATCGAGACAGAGCCGTATGGGGTGACAGATCAGGATCCATTTTTAAACGGGGCGTTAAAGCTGCAGACTCTCCTTTCCCCCAGAGAACTTCTGGAAAGGCTCCATGAGCTGGAATATAAGGCAAAGCGGGAGAGAAAGATACACTGGGGACCGCGGACGCTGGATCTGGATATATTGTTCTATGACGACTTGGTAGTGGAGGAAGCAGATCTATGTATTCCGCACGTGGACATGCAGAACCGCGATTTTGTCCTTGTACCTATGGCGGAAATCGCACCGTACAAACGGCATCCGGTGTATGGCGGAACGATGAAAGAGATGCTGGCATCTTATCTTGTCATAGAGAAAGAGAAAAATCATAACAGGCATTTGACTTCTTAACAAGGTCGATATATACTTAAACATAGGTATGTTTAAACAAAAAGAAAAGGAGAGGTCAAAAATGGACAAAAAAAATCTGTGGAATCGTTATAGTGAGGCGGAACTTCATGAACTTGAGGAGATTAACGCAAAGTATAAGAAGTGCTTAGATGACGGCAAGACGGAGCGCGAATGTGTACATCTAGCAGTACAGATGGCCGAGGAAGCGGGATACCGCGATGTGAAGGAAGCGATCAAAGAAGGAAAGAAGCTTGAGTCAGGCGCTAAAGTCTACGCGGTATGCATGGACAAAATGATCGCAATGTTCCGTCTGGGGGAGGAGCCGTTATCCAGCGGTATGAACATTCTTGGGGCGCATATCGACTCACCGCGTATTGATATCAAGCAAAATCCGGTATATGAAAATACAGGATTTGCTTATCTTGATACACATTATTATGGCGGGATCAAGAAATATCAGTGGGTGGCCCAGCCGCTTGCGCTTCACGGCGTAGTAGCAAAGAAGGATGGGACTGTCGTTAATATCTGTATCGGTGAAAAGGAAGATGATCCAGTATTTGTTATCACGGACCTTCTGGTACATTTGGCGGCAAAACAGTTGGAAAAGAAGGCGGGGGAAGTCATTGAGGGTGAAAAGCTCGACCTCATGATCGCGAGCCGTCCGATCGAACAGGCGGAAGATCTGGAAAAGGAAGAAAAAGATACGATCAAAAAGAACGTACTGCAGATTCTTGAGAAGTCTTATGGAATCGCAGAAGAGGATTTTGCTTCCGCAGAGCTGGAGATCGTGCCTGCAGGAAAAGCA
>CAMNWW010000175.1 GCA_946566415.1 uncultured Lachnospiraceae bacterium
AGTGCTTGTTATCACTACTACCAAGAAAGATCTGGTAGGCGAGGGTAAAGACGAGAAAGAGGAATAAAGTATGAAGAAATTCAAGCGGGCCGCCATATACGGCGTTATCATCCTATGCTGTTTTCTTTTAGAGACTACAATATTTCAAAAACTGGCTATGGCATCCATCGTTCCGAATCTTTTGATTGTGGTGACGTCTTCCGTTGGGTTTATGAGGGGCAAGAAAGAGGGGCTTGTTATAGGTTTTTTCTGCGGATTTTTGAAGGATATGCTTGGCGGAGAGGTTCTTGGGTTTTATGCACTCATCTATATGCTGATCGGCTACGGCAATGGTTTTTTTCGCAGAGTGTTTTATGATGAAGATATCAAACTTCCGCTTGTGCTGATCGCGGCAAGTGAATTTCTCTATAGTATAAGCATTTATGTGTTCATCTTTATGCTGCAAAGTGATTTTGCTTTTTTATTCTATCTCGGGCATATCATAATGCCGGAGCTGGTATATACAATTTTAGTTACTTTGATTTTATATCAGATCATTTTGAAGGTAAACCGCAGTCTGGAAGAACAAGAAAAAAGGAGTGCTAGCAAATTTGTATGATTTATGGGACCGCCTGAAGGCGTTTTTAATGGGGATAGTTAAATCCAGAGCATTCATATTGATGACTGTACTGTGCGTCATGTATGCAATTTTGATTCATCGGGTTTTTTACCTGCAGATCGTAAATGGACAAGAATATCTGGATGACTATAAACTGCAGATACAAAAGACAAAGGAAGTACAAGGTACAAGGGGCAGGATACTGGACCGGAACGGGGTAGTCCTTGCCGATAATAAGCTCGCCTATTCTGTAACGATTGAGGACAACGGCGAGTATGAGACGACAGAAGAAAAAAATAAGACGATCAACGAGACGATCACAAAGGTCATTGAAATTGTAGAATCAAACGGTGATTCTGTGATTAACAATTTCAAGATCGTCCTTGATGATAACGGCGAATACCAATATACGATGGAAGAGGGGAACCAGAGGCTCCGTTTCCTTGCGGATGTCTATGGGCTGGCTACGATAGATAAGCTGGATGAGGAACAGAGGAATACGACGGCGGACGAGCTCATCAATTATCTTTGCACTCACAAAAGATATGGATATGGTCTGGATCAAAAGGTTCTTTCCAAGGAAGAAATCCTGAAAATGATAAATATCCGTTATGCCATGAGCCTGAACCGTTTTCAAAAATACGTAGCCACCACCATCGCCAGCGATGTGAGCGACGTCACAACCGCTGCCATTATGGAGAATCTCGATATGCTCCAGGGCGTCAATATTGCGGAAGACTCTCTGCGTGTCTATACGGACAGCAAATACTTTGCGTCTCTTCTAGGCTACACAGGGCAGATTTCCCAGGAAGAATACGACAGCCTGGATAAGGAGACCCGGAAAAGGTATTCACTTACCGATATTATCGGTAAGGCTGGGCTTGAACAGGTAATGGACGAGGTTCTGCAGGGAGAAAAAGGCGAGATCCGTCTTTATGTCAACAGCGTAGGCAAGGTGATTGAGGTCGTCAAAGGCGCGGAGTCAAAAGCGGGGAATGATTTATACCTTTCCATTGATTCTGAACTCCAGAAAGCCGCCTACGATCTTCTGGAGGAAAAACTGGCGGGTATTCTGCTGGCAAAGATGCAGAATGTAATGAACTATGACCGGAGCCAGCTCGAGGAAGGGAGCGACGCCATCATTCCGATCGACGATGTGTACTATGCATTCTTCGGCAATGAGATTCTGGACACCGGACATTTTGAGGAAAAAGACGCTAAAAGTACAGAAAAAGAAGTATACGCTGCGTTTACCGCCAGGAAGGAAGAGGTGATCGCAGACATCCTTGCGAGGCTTGGCAATCCCAACGACGCTGCCTACAAGGACTGTTCCAATGAAGTGCAGGCATATATCAGTTATGTGGCAAGCAATCTTCTGGAATCAGGGGCAAAGGTGATTCAAAGTGACAAAATAGATAAAAAAGACTCAACTTATCTCGCATGGGAGGATTCGGAGACAATCAGCCTTTACACATACCTCAATTATGCGATTTCACAGAACTGGGTCGACGCCTCTAAGCTGAGAGGATTTATCCCGGATGACAGTAATTATTCCGACTTGAACGAAATCTATCAAGGGATGATCAAGTTCGTAGGAGAATATCTGGCGACGGATAGCGAGTTCGATAAACTTATTTACCGTTATATGATCAAGACACAACGGCTTACAGGACGTCAGGTATGTTTGCTCCTCTATGAACAGGGGGTGTTGGAATATGATGCGGTACAATACGAGAATCTGGTAAGCGGCGCGACAGGACCTTATGATTTTATACGCGGCAAGATAGAGACTTTGGATATTACGCCGGGCCAGCTTGGATTGGAACCATGTACAGGCTCCGCGGTAGTGACGGATGTCAATACGGGAGAACTTTTAGCATGCGTTTCCTACCCGGGATATGATAACAACCGGCTTGCCAACACGATGGATTCCGCCTATTACAGCCAGTTGATCCATGATCAGGCGTCTCCTCTTTACAATAATGCGACGCAGGAAAGGACGGCGCCCGGCTCGACTTATAAACCGCTGGTCGCAGTGGCCGGACTTACGGAAGGCGTGATTAATACGGATAGTATTATCCGTTGCACCGGAGTATATGATAAGGTAAATCCTAGTCCCAAGTGCTGGGTCTATCCGTCGGCGCACGAAAGCCTCAACACGGCGGGGGCGATCCAGCATTCCTGCAACTCTTTCTTTTTTGAGGTTGGATTCCGCCTGAGCCTTCCTGATTTGTCGCTGAATGACGACGCGGAGGCGGCGGAAAAAGTTTATTCCAGCAATCAAGGGCTGGCAAAGCTTAAGAATTATGCCGAAGCGTTCGGCCTGGGCGATCCTACCGGGATCGAGATTCCGGAATCAGATCCCCGGATTTCTGATGAGGACTCTGTACGTTCTGCGATCGGACAGGGTACGAATAACTATACGACAACACAGCTTGCAAGATACATTGCGGCAATAGCCAACAGAGGGACGGTCTACAACCTGACTCTGATCGATAAAGTGACAGATAAAGACGGCAATACTATACAGAAGAATGAACCTTCCGTCCTAAAACTTGTTGAGAATGTCGCGGTTTCCACATGGGACACAGTCCAGTCGGGAATGCGTGCTGTTGTGACGGGAAGCACGACCTATGATTCACTTGACGGATTTCCGATGGCAGGCAAGACCGGTACGGCCCAGCAGAGTAAGACTCATGCGGATCACGGTGTGTTCGTGGGTTATGCGCCAAGCGACGAGCCGGAGATCGCGTTTGCGATACGTATCAAGAACGGCTACGAATCGCTCTATCCTGCGGAAGTTGGCAGGGACCTGATCCGATACTATTATGGCCTTGCCGAGCGTGATGAGCTGATTACCGGACAGGCCGTTGCCGTTCAGGCATCTGAGACACACGGAGATTAAAGGAGTGTAGAATTTTGAAGCAGAAGGTCATCATTAAAAGCAATAAATATGGATTGGTCGTGCATTTGGACGCAGAAGCTGAATATGAGGCGATCCTTGAAGAACTAAGGCTGAAATTCTCGGAATCAGCCAGATTCTTCCGGGACGCCGCTATGGCCGTTACTTTTGAAGGACGGGTACTCACCAGAGTGCAGGAACAGGAGATTATCGACCTGATTTCAGATGCCGCCCATGTTCATATTGTATGCATCTTCGATAAAGATGAGAACACAGAACGTCTGTACCAAAGCGTAGTGGAACAAAGCCTGGAAGATCTTCCCAGAAGAGAAGGCCAGTTCTATAGGGGAACATTGAAGAAAAGACAGGTACTGGAAACAGAAAAAAGCATTATTGTTCTGGGAGACGTGGATTTCGGCGCCACAGTAGTTTCAAAGGGCAACATTGTTGTGCTCGGAGCGATCCGCGGGGCAGTACATGCTGGTGCAGCGGGAAATCGGGATGCATTTATTATCGCTTTATCCATGAAGCCGCAGATGCTTCGGATTGCAGATATAGCGGCACCCCAAGTGTATCTCCGAAAAGAAGAAAAACCGGAGGCAAGGATTGCCAAAGTAGACGGAGAACATATTTATATCGACCCGCTTAAAAATCATGAATGGTAGGAGGATATAAAATGGGTGAGATTATCGTTGTAACATCAGGAAAAGGCGGAGTCGGGAAAACGACGACCACCGCAAATATTGGAGCCGGGCTTGCCAGACTGGGGAAAAATATCCTGGTGATCGATACTGATTTAGGGCTTAGAAACCTGGATGTTGTTATGGGGCTGGAAAACAGGATTGTCTATAATCTGGTAGATGTGATCGAGGGGAACTGCAGACTGAAACAGGCTTTAATACGGGATAAAAGGCATGAGAATTTGTTTCTTCTGCCTTCACCACAGACAAAGGACAAGTCCGCAATCTCTCCGGAGCAGATGATCAAGCTTTCCGCAGAGTTAAAAGACGAGTACGACTACGTCCTTTTGGACTGTCCGGCAGGAATTGAACAAGGATTCCGCAATGCGGTCGCGGGCGCCGACAGGGCAATCATTGTGACGACACCGGAAGTATCCGCTATCCGGGATGCCGACCGCATCATCGGACTTTTGAAAGAGAACAAAATGCACCGGCTGGATCTTATCATCAACCGGATCCGGATCGATATGGTACGAAAAGGCGACATGATGTCTGTAGAAGATGTAACTGAAATTCTTCCAATTCCTCTTTTGGGAGCGATACCGGATGACGAACAGGTTGTGATTGGAACGAACCAGGGTGAACCAGTGATCGATATGGATTCTCTGTCCGGGCGGGCTTATATGAATGTATGCCGCAGGCTTATCGGAGAAGAGGTTCCGTTTTTGGACCTGGAAAAGCAGAACAGCATCCTGCATCGGCTGACCCAGATGTTTCGGGCAAGCTAAGGGGGAATTTATCCATGCGTTTATTTGAGAGCGAGATACGAAAGCCGTCCGTCCCCATCGCGAAGGAACGTCTGAAATCGCTGATCGTATCGGACAGAGTCCACTGTACACCGGACACATACGATTTTCTGTGCCGTGAGTTATACCGCACAGTTTCTAAATATATCAAAGTCACAAAAGAACAGTTCCACGTGGAAATCACACATTCAAAGATACATATAACATTAACGGGAGAAGAATCGTGAAGTTACCTAAAATAACAAAACCTTATCATTTGAAGGATTATAAAT
>CAMNWW010000176.1 GCA_946566415.1 uncultured Lachnospiraceae bacterium
GTGCAAAGCACGGAAAAATCGACGGTGGACTCATTTGTCGGGCAACTCATATAATAACCAGATTCCAAAGGAGGAATGAATTATGAATTTTATTGATATGCACTGTGATTCTTTAATGAAGCTCTACTTCCATCCAGAATCGACAGACCTTCTTACATCCCCGGTCACTTCCGTTGATTTTACACGCATGAAAGCAGGAGGACAGTTAGCCCAGTTCTTCGCGGTCTTTCTTCCGCCCGCTGAAACGTTCGGACATTTTGGGACAAAAGTCCCTTCCGATGAGGAATACATTACCGCGCTGCGGGATTATCTCCTTACCAACGTGGAACGTCATTCGGACATGATCGCCATGGCATATAATGCCGACGATATCGTAAAAAATCAAAAAAACGGAAAAATGTCCGCCGTCCTTACAATGGAGGACGGAAGGGCCGTGGATGGCCGGCTGGAGAATATAAAGCGTTATTATGACCTTGGATTTCGCGCCGTCTCTCTTACGTGGAACGGTAGGAACTGCTTCGGCTCGCCAAATTCTAAAGATCCTGATATCATGAAAACCGGGCTGACGGATTTCGGAAAGGAAGCTGTCGCTTACATGCAGGAGCTTGGTATCCTTGTGGATGTATCACATCTATCAGAAGGCGGCTTTTATGATGTGGCGGATATCTGCAAAAAGCCTTTTGCGGCGACCCACTCCAACAGCTTCTCGCTTGCCCCGCATCAAAGGAACCTGACCGACTATCAACTGCGGGTTCTCGGTAATGCGGGAGGCGTTGCCGGACTGAATTTCGGACCCGAATTTTTGACCGAAGATTCGGGCAATAAGAAGAGTACCGCCGCTATGCTGGCAAAGCATGCCCGGCATATGGCAGACGTGGGCGGAATCGACTGCGTCGGCATTGGCTCCGACCTGGACGGCATATCTGGGGAACTGGAAATCAGCGACAGCTCTAAGCTTGGAATCCTGGTGGATATGCTGAGAAAGGAAAAATTTACGGAAAGTGAAATTGATAAAATCTGCCATAAAAATGTACTGCGTGTCATGAAGGACACGATGAAATAGCCGCAGTATTTGGGGGCTGCCATTTTCACCCGGCAGCCCCGAATCAATTATTGGTTTCCCTTTTGTTTGGGAAATTTGACGATAACTTCAGTTCCTTTTCCAATGCAGCTATTTACGTCTATTTTTGCATTGTGTATTTTTGCGGCATGTTTTACAATGGATAACCCCAGCCCGGTCCCACCGATCTCTTTGGAATGGCTTTTGTCCACCCTGTAAAACCGTTCAAAAATACGCTCATGATATTCAGGAGCGATGCCTATACCGGTGTCTTTGACAGATAACACAACTGAATTTTCTTCATCTTGTATATCTACGGTCACTCTCCCGTTTTCATGGTTATATTTTATTGCGTTGTCGCAAAGATTGTAAATCATACTGTATAGAAGCCGGCCTATACCATTATAGGCAACGGGCGTGCCGGAAAGTTCCACTGTAACACAGGACGCGTCGGCTTCCGGTTCTAAGCTCTGAATTGCCCTTTTCGCCAAATCATAAAGGTCGACATTCTCATGTCTCATATCAACAGCCCCCTCGTCGAGCCGGGAAAGGCTTATAATATCTTCCACAAGACGTATCATACGCTGTGCCTCACCGTATATCTTCCCTGCGAACGGTATTCTGTCAGTTTCCTTTACCATATCATTTTTCAAAAGCTCCGCATAACCAGAGATGGCGTGAAGCGGTGTTTTTAACTCATGGGAAACATTCGCGGTAAACTCACGGCGTATCTTCTCCGCTTTCTCCTTTTCTGTGACATTGAAGAAAAATAGAGCTGTACCTTTAATTATATTTTCAGAAATAATGGGATCGGCATCAATTTGGTAGCTCTCCCCATGTAACAGGATCACCCGTTCCCCTTGTTCCCCCTGCAAAGCTCCTGAAAGAATTTCCTGCAGATCAAGATTCCGACATAAAGACAGTATATCCTTACCAATGCAGTCTGATTCTGTATCCAACAATTTTCTTGCCGCAGGATTGATACTTATGATCTTCCCCTTTTGGTTTAAAAGAATCATTCCCTCGTTCATACTGCCAATAATCGTATTCAGCTCGTCTTCCTTTTGATGCAGCTCCGCTTTTTGTCCCATCAGTTGTTTCTGCTGACTGTCAATACGCCGCAAAAAGGGCGACAATTCATCGTATCCCTCATTTGACAATGGATTGTCAAGATCGATTTCATTTAACGGCTTCACTATCTTCTTTGAAACCTGAACAGCCAAAACAATAGAAAGTATCACTGCAATGACAAATATAATACAAATGGGCTGCATCATGCCCAGAAAAAGCGTAAAGACAGAATTTTGAGATATAGAAAGCCTCAGAATCGTACCGTCCTCAAGTTTCTGCGCAGAATAAAGCGAACGTTCCATCAAAGTTGCGGAATACCGCCTGCTCTCTCCATAGCCGTTCGAGACCGCCTGCTTCACCTCTTCTCTTTCTAAATGATTTTCCATTTCCGAAGCGTCAGACTTACTGTCATAAAGCACTCTTCCGTCCGTGTCGATCCACGAAATACGGTAATCCGTCACCTTTAAATCATGGAAATATTCCATTCCCTCATTCATAACGCCCTGTGCCGCAAGACTGGTCTGCATTTTAAGCTGAGACTGTCCGGCATTTGAAAAGTATTCGTACAGCACGCCCATGATCAAAACAATCGATGCAAGAAAAACAGTTAACGCAACAAGACATATAGAACGAAAAATACGTTTTGTCATATTCTCTCCTTCATTCGATACCCAATTCCCCGTACTGTTTCAATATAACTTCCACATTCTCCCAATTTCGTCCGAAGTGTTCCGACGTGGACATCCACAGTTCGGGTTTCACCTATATAATCAATTCCCCATATCATTTCAAGAAGTTGGTCGCGGGAAAACACCCGCCCCGGGGTTTCCATCAAAGTATGGAGAAGTTTATATTCCTTTAATGTCAGTTGAATTTGTTCGTTATTTACAAGAACATTATATGTTTCTGCATTCAACTCCAAATTTCCGATTTGGAGTATCTTTCTTTCTTCTTTGGGGTTTGTACGGCGAAGGACAGCCCGGATTCGGGAAACCATTTCCATCATGCCGAACGGTTTGGCCAGGTAATCATCCGCGCCCAGATCCAGTCCGATTACTTTGTCGTACTCTGTTCCTTTCGCAGTCGCCATAATAACAGGTATCTCCTTTGTTTCCGGATGCACGCGCAGCCTCTTCAGGATAGAAATGCCGTCTTCACCGGGAAGCATAATATCAAGCATAATGAGCTGCGGCCTTTCCGTCTGAACAGCGTCAAAAAGACCGTCGCCGCAGGTGAAGCCTTTCGCTTCAAACCCTGCGGTATTTAAGGTATATATCATTAAATCGCGAATCCCATTATCATCTTCAACGCAAAAGATCATAGATTCCCCTCCTTGTTCCCGGTGATAGAAAATAATACCCATTTAGCAATGTTGACCGCATGGTCTCCGATACGTTCAAAATATTTTGCGATCATCAAAAGATCAATTGCATATTCGCCGTCTGTTTCGGGCTTGCTGAAAATGTTAATCAACATTTTTTTGACTTCGTCAAAAAAAGAATCGACAACATCGTCATAATCGATCACCGCCCTCGCCATCTGAATATCCTTTTTTACAAAAGCGTCAATGCTGTCCGTCACCATTTTAATAACGGCAACCGACATATCATGGACAATCTGTGTATCATCGGCAGCCTGGATATTAGCCATCGTAATAATCTCTGCGATATCCGCGGACTGATCTCCGATCCTTGCCATATCAGTCACCATTTTCAGCGCGGACGAAACCACCCTTAAATCCTTTGCCACAGGCTGCCGCTGCAAAAGCAGCTTCAGGCACATGGTTTCGATTTCCCGTTCTTTGTGGTCTATCTGGGCGGAGAGATCTGGAACCGTTTTTGCAAGCGCAGGATTTCCTTCTGTCAAAGCTTTTGCAGACATCGCAATCACATTTTCACAAAACGCCCCCATCGTAATCAATTCTTTGTTTAATAAATCCAACTGTTCGTCAAATTTAAGGTGCATTATCCAAACCTCCCCGTAATATAATCCTCTGTCCGCTTATCCTGCGGCATGGAAAACAGTTTTTCCGTTTCTCCAAATTCCACCATTTCTCCCAGCAGGAAAAACGCCGTCCTGTCAGAAATGCGGAGCGCCTGCTGCATATTGTGCGTTACGATAACAATAGTATAATCTTCTTTTAATTCCGCCGCAAGTTCCTCCACTTTGGCGGTGGAAATCGGGTCAAGTGCGCTGGTTGGTTCGTCCATCAGCAAAACCTCTGGTTCTACTGCTAAAGCCCGGGCAATACAAAGCCTCTGCTGCTGGCCTCCAGACATACCGAGCGCGGACTTTTTCAGTCTGTCTTTTACTTCATCCCAGATTGCCGCGCTCTTTAAAGAACGTTCTACGATTTCGTCCAATGCCGCTTTGGAGCGGATCCCATGCGTCCTCGGTCCAAAAGCAATATTATCATAAATGCTCATGGGGAATGGATTTGGTTTTTGAAATACCATCCCCACACGTTTACGCAATAGGTTAATATCCATATTTCCGTAAATATCTTCCCCGTCAAGCCGGATACTCCCTTTTATACGGCAGTCTTCCACCAAATCGTTCATCCGGTTCAGGCTCTTTAACAATGTCGACTTTCCACAACCCGACGGTCCGATTAAGGCTGTGATTTCACGCTCCTTAAACGCTACGTTTATATTTTTTAAGGCTTCAAAATTGCCATAGTATAAATCCAAATTCTCCACTGTAATCTTATCCATTATCATTCTTGCCTCCTATTTTCTTCGCCGCAAAGCCGGACAGCCCGTTTATCAAAATGACGGCGGCTAATAATACGACCGCCGTTGCATAGGTTTGGTCGATGTATAATCCCTCGCCCGAAATAGAATACATATGTACGGATAAGGTACGCGCCGAAGAAAAAACATTGTCTGCAATTTCCGCAACGGTCCCGGCGGTAAAGATCAGCGCCGCCGATTCCCCGACAATACGTCCGATGCCAAGGATAACGCCGGATAAAATACCCGGAACAGCGCAGGGCAGGACAATGGAAAACACAGTCCGAAGTTTCCCGGCCCCAAGTCCGAAGCTTCCTTCGCGGTAACTGTCCGGGACGCTTCGCAGGGCTTCTTCTGTT
>CAMNWW010000177.1 GCA_946566415.1 uncultured Lachnospiraceae bacterium
AAATAGGCGGGTATCTGGTTGACAACAAGAATAATTATAAGCACTAGGCCCGCAGCCACATGGTTCAAAAGCAGAACGCTTTGTTCCTTTACCTTGCGCAGGATCAGAATGAAAGCCAGCGACCCGACAAAACATCCCACGTTATAGGCGGTCAGCATAAATGCCGACTTTGCCGGGGATACCCCGATACTCTCCGCAAAACTGGAAATATACATCATCATCGTATTCACCACCGCGCTGTATGCAATGCATATGACAAGGATGGCGCCGTATGCCAGCCCTTTCTTCTTCGTATACAACGGACGGATCTTCTCTTCTTCCTGCTTCTCCCCTGCCGCATCCTGGTCAAACTTCGCAAACGGTATACAGATCAGGATGATAACCGGGACAAGGATCAGTACATAATAGGAATAATAGAACGGAAGTTTTCCTGATAACATCACTCCTACCAGAAACGGAGTTGCAAAATTACCAAGCCCAAAAAGAGCCTGCCCTGCGCTCATAGCCCCTGCATAATTCCTGGTAAACACCTTGCTTAAAAGGACCGGACACACCGTATCCTGCGCGCCCATTCCCACTCCGCCCAAAAAGGCAAACGCCATTCCGGCATAGTAGTTCACAATCGTAGGAATTCCAAACAGGAAGATGCCGATCAGCACTGCCCCAAGAGCCAGAACTTTCATCGGACCTATCTTTTCCACCATCCGTCCCGTTACATAGACGGTCATAACCCTTCCGACCGCATAGGCGGATCCGAGGAGCACAACCTTGTCCAATTCCATTCCGTACATTTTCACCAAATGGGGCAGACTGCTCCCCACAACGATACAGGCTGCCCCGGTCAAGAAATACATTGCAAATGCCAAAAAAGCAATCCATTTGTAATTCTTCTGCATATTCATTACCTACTCATAATCGCTTCGACTGCGCCGTCGATGTCAATAATATTCCCCTCGATGCCGAGCTCTTTGCATACTCTGCTTACATAGGGCTGCTTCAGCATTGCATGTTCCAACGACTTGAAATCCCAAAAGATCTCCTGAGGCGTTCCGAAACGTACCACCTTTTTCTTCGCCATGACGATCACTCTCGCAAAGTTAGACGCCACAAATTCCATATCATGCGAAATGGTGATGACTGTCTTGCCCTGTTCATGAAGCACCTTCAAAATTTCGCTGAGGCGCTTATTTCCTTCAATATCCTGCCCTGCAGTAGGCTCGTCAAAAATCAGTATCTCCGTCCCCATCGCGATAACGGCGGCGATCGTCACGAACTTACGCATAGAAAGCGGCAGATTGAGCGGATTCTCATCCTTATAAATATCCATACCCGTGATTTTCAGGGCATCGTTCACTCGCCTGTCCTCTTCCTCCGGACTAAGTTTCATTGTCTTCGGACCGTAGCGCACTTCACCTTCCACAGTAGAATGGAATATCTGATCGTCCGGATTCTGGAATACGTATCCGACCACCCTGGAAACCTGGGCTGTTGTATAGTTCTTCGTATTCATGTCCCCGATCAGTACGTCGCCCGCCGTCGGCTTAAGAAGACCGTTCATCATCTTGACCGTCGTTGTTTTCCCGGCGCCGTTCTGCCCTACGATCGCCACATTCTCTCCGGCCTTGATCTCCATATTGATATTGTCCACTGCCAGAAAGCCGCCCGGATAGGAAAAACTTACGTCTTTCAGTATTAAATCTCTCATTATCTTTTCCTCTCTTTCAATGCTTCGGCAATGACCTCTACCGCCTGTTTCTCAGTTACCGGGATCGTAGAAAGGGGCAGCCCCTTTTCCTGAAGCTTCCTCCCAAGTATCGCCACCTGGGGGAGCGCTGCGCCCTGCTCTAAAAGAGACATATCCGACAGAATTTCCTTTTTATCTCCGCTTGCAATCATGGCGCCGTCCTTGAATACCAGGACTTCGTCAGCATATTCTGCAATCAGGTCGATCTTGTGTTCAACCAGAACAATCGTTTTATGCTTTTCTTTCATCTTCTGAATAATCGCAAAAACGCTCTCCGTCCCTTCCGGGTCAAGCTGGCTGGTAGGCTCGTCGATGATCAGAAGATCCGGTTCCAGGACGATGACCGACGCAAGCGCCACCCTCTGCATCTGCCCGCCGGACAGTTCAAAGGGACTCTTTTCCGCAAGATGCTCGATGTCCGTCATCCTCATGACGTCGATGACGCGGCGCTCGATCTC
Source organism: uncultured Lachnospiraceae bacterium (assembly GCA_946566415.1). Classification (GTDB taxonomy): domain Bacteria; phylum Bacillota; class Clostridia; order Lachnospirales; family Lachnospiraceae; genus Allocoprococcus. The sequence continues at coordinate 2,203 of CAMNWW010000177.1, forward strand.
CCCGGCCGGAACCCCGAAATTCTCAAGCCCATAGGCAACTTCTTCAAATACGGTGTCTTTAACGCCGCTGATCTGGGTGAAAGGATTCTGGAAAACGAAACCAATCTTTTTCGCAAGCTCGCCGCCGTACTCGCCGATCTTCTTTCCTTCGACAAGCACTTCCCCTTCGATCTCCCCTTTGTAAAAACTGGGGGCAAATCCCCGAAGGACAGCGCAAAGAGTTGTCTTTCCGGAACCATTTTCCCCGATAACGCCATAGAATTTTCCTCTTTCAAGCTTCAGATTCAGTTCCTTGATCGCCGGCTTTTTCGTGAGAGGATACGAATACGTCACATTCTTACATTCCATTATAATATCCATAAAGCAATCCTCCCAACTACGACCAGGACAGTAATAAGGATCGAAACCGCTTTAAATGTACCTTCCGCCCCGGACTTCTCCAGATTAAATAAATGTGTCTTCTCGCCCTGCATAGAGAAACCTCTTGCCTCCAGCGTGAGCACTCTCTCCTCAGAACCCATAACCGCCCCAAGGACAAGCGGGACAAGCGTCGGGAAAAATGCTTTGGCACGTATGAACATATTCCCTTCTGTCTCCACTCCCCGGGCGCGCTGTGCGTTCATGATCGTCTTACTGTTATCGCTCAAAATATTGATCATCTGCAGTGTGGAAGTGAACACATACGCCGCCTTGTAGTTCATACCGGACTCTTCAAGCGCCCGTGATATCTCTTTGTTCTCCGTAGTCTGGAAGAGCCACACAAAAATACCGGCGATATCCAGGATCATAAAAGAAAGGGATACGGCCGTTCTCAGCCCTTTTTCACAGATTCTCAAAATTCCGAATCTCACAAGCACTTCCCCGCCCGGAACCAGAAATGTCTGCACTACAAAAATAATAAGTGCGATAAAGACGACTGCCTTGAGCGCCTTCAGACATTTCTTTAAAGCGCCGCTCGCCGCGCAAAGCAGCAAAACTACTAAGAACCAGGGAATTGCAAGCAGCGGCAGATCAATCTTCGTCAAAGATACTGAACTCAGCACAAAAGTGCATATCGTATACATGATCACTACCAGGAACTTTGTCGCAGGATGCAGCCCCGCTACTTTGTTTGTCTTATGTATTTGTATTTTTTCGATATAAGATTTTTCCATATTTTCCTCTATTCTGTACGTTTTTTCGGCACATAAAGGTAGTTTTTTGTCAGAATTCAAAGCAGCGCCGGGAGGATGCGGCCTATTATTTTTCTTTTATGTAATTGCTTCCGCAGCCAAACTTAACGAGCGTTCTTGCCGGAATAACCTTGATTACTGCCCAGCAGATCAGGAAAGAGATAATACGGTCGAGCACGGTGAAGATACCTTCTGTTCCAAAGAATGCCGCCCAGATATTAGCTCCCGCCGCCATAGCTGCCGCCGTAATAAGGGATGTCCCGCTTCCCGTAACGCCTCCGTATACAAGCACAACGATCGGCGCGGAAGAGACGATTGACACAACCGCCATAATCAGCATGGAGAGAATCCACTTCCACCATACGCTGAACATCTTCCCCCTTGCAAGAAAACCTGTTACAAGACCTGCAAGTACGTTCACTGGGATAAACGCGAAATTAACCGGGTTCGCGATACCTGTCACGATGTTGGTGAGAGCACCTGTCACAGCTCCTACCCATGGTCCGCAAAGCATAGACGCAAAAATTGTCCCGATTGTATCAAGATACATCGGCAATTTCAGAAGCGATGCAAGCTGCCCTCCCACAAAATTTACTGCCACCCCTACCGGAATAATCAGCAATGCCAGCATTGAAAAATCTTCTTTGATCGAGTATTTCTTTTTTTCCATTCTCATTTCCTCCTTCTTGTCCACGCATTTTGGACATCCAGGTATGCCCTTAGGTATTTCCTCCTTCTTGTCCACGTTTTTTGGACATCCAGGTATGCCCTTGGGCATTTCCTCCTTAATAAAGTGTTTTACTGTCTCATTCCCTGCCCCTCCCGGCATCTTTGAATCAGAAGTATCTCCATTGGATTCATACAAAACTTTTTACTGCTGTACCAATCCAATAAAATTTACTTGCAAATACTATACCACAATTTTATAATAAATAAAATGACATTTGTCATTTTATTAGTCAATTTTTATAATAAGCAAAGGAGATATATAGACATTTTATGGATAATGACACGATTCGGGCGTTAGAAATTATTTTGGAAGAAAAATACGACAAAAACAGTCCCTTTGCTTTGCTTCGCCATTTAGTCCCGCAAAACTGGCTCATAAACGCGGAAAAAGGAAGTACGATCATTTATCAGAAAGATCCTGCGAAATACTTTTATATTCTTCTAACAGGACGCGTCATGATCATGAACCGCATTTCCTGGAGTGTGGACAGTATTATTGATTATGTGGAACCGCCCCACATACTGGGACTGATAGAATTTATTATGAATATTCCATCATACACAGCATTCGTCGTCGCGGAAACCCACTGCTGTTTCTTTCGGATTCCGGCGGCTGATTTTATCCGCATTATCCGCCAGAACAATGAACTGTGCTATAATACCCTGATCGTCATGGGCAAAATTTCGGATCACAGCATGAATCTCGCCGAAAAGAAACAGCTTTTCCACCCCAAAGATCTTCTGGGGCACTACCTATATCTGCAGGCTAAACATAAGACGCCTTATGTCTGCCCTTTAACGCGCAAAGCCCTCGCCGAGCTTCTTGATATAAATCTTCGCTCTCTTTACCGGCATATCGACTACATGGAGCAAAACGGTTTTCTTTCACTGCGAAGAGGAAAAATCGTCGTAGAACAGGAGCATTTTGACAGACTTGCCGCCCGGTACGACGATATCATCTTTTAGTTACACCGGGAAAACGTAAAATCTCCTCTTCGCGTAATGCCGTTACCTTATTCTGACCGCAATGCCGCCACCGGGTCGCGTTTAGCCGCCATTCCAGATGGTAGCACAACGCCCAGAAACGGCAGAAAAACACTCAATAAAAAAAGCACGGG
>CAMNWW010000178.1 GCA_946566415.1 uncultured Lachnospiraceae bacterium
CCAGACTGAACGAGGGTACTGTTCTGACAGAGGAATTCCGGGAACAGAAGATGACAAAAGAGGCGGCCGGGATCTTGGAGGGCATGGACCCAGAGGACCGTGCAAAGGCCGCGGCGCTGTTTTTACTCCAGAACGGAGATTCCCAAAATCCTGCCGGATTTTTCCGTGCCAGGAATCTTAAAAAGCAGGAGCAGATCTGGGCGAGGAGACCGGCCTGGGAAAAGTATGTATCTTACTGCCAGGCCATCTGGTCGGATGTGGAATATTTTCCGGTTCCGTGTTCTTCTCTCCACAAGGAATATCAGGTGAATTATAATGATTCCTGGATGGCCAAACGGACCTACGGCGGAGAACGGGGACACGAGGGATGCGATATCATGGCAAGCCATGACAAGCCAGGGCTTTACCCGGTCGTCAGCATGACGGATGGAACGGTTTCCAGTAAGGGATGGCTGGAAAAGGGCGGTTACCGTCTTGGAATCTTTTCCCCCTCCGGCGGATACTTTTACTACGCTCATCTGGATTCCTATGCGGATATTGAAGAAGGAGATACAGTACGCGCCGGGGATATCATCGGATTTATGGGGAACAGCGGATATGGTCCCAAAGGAACGAAAGGGATGTTTGCCACTCACCTTCATGTGGGAATTTATCTGTATCCGGACGGAATGGAAGTCAGCGTTAATCCGTATTGGATTTTGCGGATGATCGAAGAGAAAAAACTTTCCTGTTCCTTTTAACTATGGTATACTTACAAAGATCACCTTTTTATTTATACCCGATAAAAAAGGAGATGGAGGAAATACCGAATGAACAGGCTTCCAATTACATTTGAAGAAAAAATGCGCCGTCTTCTTGGCGGTGAATTTGACGCATATATAGATTGTTTTGATAAGCCGCGCTATAACGGGCTGCGGGTAAATACCAGAAAAATATCTGTTGAAGAATTTGAGAGGATATGTCCGTTTCCTATCCGTCCGGTCCCGTGGATAGAGAATGGTTTTTATTTTGATGGAGAAAAGGTTTCTCCGTCAAGACACCCTTACTATTTTGCAGGGCTTTTTTATCTGCAGGAGCCAAGCGCTATGACGCCTGCGAACCGTCTGCCGGTAGAGGAGGGCGACCGTGTTCTTGATCTGTGCGCCGCTCCTGGCGGCAAAGCAACGGAGCTGGCGGCAAAGCTTAATGGGACCGGGATGCTGGCGGCAAACGATATCAGCGCTTCCAGAGCCAGAGGCCTTCTTAAGAACCTTGAAATTTTCGGAATTGCAAATATGATGGTTTTAAGCGAGGAACCGGGAAATCTGGAAAAAATCTTTCCAGAATATTTTGACAAGATACTCATTGACGCTCCTTGTTCCGGAGAGGGGATGTTCCGGAAAGACAAGCGTATGATAAAAGCCTGGGAGGAACACGGTCCTTCGTACTTTGCAAAACTGCAGAGAAGTATCGTTCTCCAGGCAGCACGTATGCTGCGTCCGGGCGGTATGCTATTATATTCTACCTGTACTTTTGATCCTGAGGAGAACGAGCGGATTATTGAACATCTTATGGAACGCTGCCCGGAATTCCGGATTCTGCCGATCCCTCCATATGACGGGTTTTCACCGGGCATGCCGGAAGTAACAGATAAAAGGACGCCCGACCTTGCCAGGACAGTGCGCATCTTCCCTCATAAGATGGAGGGAGAGGGACATTTCATGGCGCTCCTCCAAAAAGGGGATGCGAAAGAGGAAGCGGCTGTATACTGCAATGATTCCTTCGTATCTTCACAGAAAAAATCTTTTACGGTTCCGGAAGAACTGGAACGCTTTTTCAAAGATGTGAGTTGGAATCTAAGACCGGAACGCCTGAGTATCCAAGGTGAAAAGATCTATTATCTTCCGGAGGGGATGCCGCAGATGAGAAAACTGAGAGTTCTGCGGACAGGCCTTCTTTTGGGTGAGCTGAAAAAGAATCGTTTTGAGCCAAGCCAGGCTTTGGCTATGCATTTAACGAAACAAGAATATTCACATACACTGGATTTTTCTTCGGAGGATACCCGGGTATGGCGTTATCTGAAAGGAGAGACGATCGAAACGGGTATGCCGGAAAAAGAAAAGGATTGGTATCTGGTCTGCGTGGATGGATTTCCGCTGGGGTGGGGGAAACTTCAGGGCGGGATCCTGAAGAACAAATATCTGCCTGGATGGAGGGCCATGTCATGATGATCCGCCTGGATAAGTTCCTTACCGACATGGGCGCGGGGACGAGAAGCGAAGTGAAAAATTCAATCCGCAAGGGGCGGGCGACGGTCGATGGAAAAGTCGTAAAAAAGCCGGAAGTAAAGATTGATTTTGATATTTGTAAGGTCACATACAACGGAGAAGCGGTTATTTACCGGAAATGGGAATACTATATGATGAATAAGCCGGCGGGAGTCGTTTCCGCCGTAAGAGATAACAAAGAGCGGACAGTCCTTGACCTTTTGGATGGATGGAAGCGGAAAGATCTTTTTCCGGCAGGAAGGCTGGATAAAGATACCGAGGGTCTTCTCCTTATTACGAATGACGGAGAACTTGCCCATCGCATGCTTTCTCCCGGAAAGCATGTTGACAAAGTATATTATGCCCGGATTGCGGGAAACGTGTCCGAGGAGGATGCGGCGGCCTTTGCATCGGGAATCGATATCGGAGACGAGACGCCATCTCTCCCGGCAAAGCTTGAGATCTTATCGGCAGATGAATTTTCAGAAGTTCGCGTTACGATCCATGAAGGACGTTACCATCAGGTAAAACGAATGTTTCAGGCTGTCGGAAAGCAGGTCGTTTATCTAAAGAGGATCTCTATGGGAAGCCTTGTCCTGGACGAGTCCCTTGCACCGGGAGAATACCGGGAATTAACAAAAGAGGAGTTAAAACAGCTATGCTGAATCAAATAGACGCCATCCTGTTCGATATGGATGGAACGCTGGTAGATTCCATGTGGGTCTGGGTCAGCGTCGATGAAGATTATATAAAAAAATACAACCTGAAGGTTCCGGCTGATTTTCTGCAGAAGATGGAAGGAAAGAGCTTTACAGAAACAGCACAGTATTATCTTGATGTGTTTCCCTCCCTTCCTCATACATTGGAGGAACTCAAAAAAGAATGGTACGAGATGGCTTTGGAGAAGTATACCCGCGACGTGCGGATGAAGGATGGGGCAAAAGACTTTATCCGCAGAACGCATGACCTGGGAATCCGTCTGGGGATCGCTACAAGCAACGATAGGACGCTGGCCGAAAAGACGCTGGAGGCGCTGGGAATTTCAGAGTTTTTTGATGTGGTCAGCACGTCATGCGAGGTAAAAAAAGGAAAGCCTGCGCCGGACGTGTACCTGGAAGCCGCAAAACGCCTCGGCGTTTCTCCGGAAAAGTGTCTTGTTTTCGAGGATGTCCCTATGGGAATCCTTGCCGGGAAAAATGCCGGAATGAAGGTGTGCGCAGTCGACGACGACTTTTCACGCCGTCAGGAAACAAGGAAAAAAGAGCTTGCGGATTACTATATCCACAGCTATGATGAAATATTTGAATCTGCATACGAGGTGTTGTAAATGAACGGGGGATTCCTGCCTGTCAGCAGAAGAGAGATGGAAGCAAGAGGATGGGAACAGGCGGATTTTGTATACGTCTGCGGAGACGCGTATGTAGACCATCCTTCTTTTGGACATGCTATTATTACGCGGCTTCTGGAATCGTACGGATACAAGGTGGGAATGATCTCCCAGCCGGACTGGAAAGATCCGGAAAGCGTCACCGTATTCGGCGAGCCGCGCCTTGCGTTCCTAGTCTCCGCAGGAAATATGGACTCCATGGTGAACCATTATACGGTATCGAAAAAAAAGCGTTCTCAGGATATGTACACCCCGGGAGGACTTATGGGAAAGCGTCCTGACTATGCCTGTGTTGTATACGGAAATCTGATCCGGCAGACATACAAAAAGACGCCCGTCATTTTAGGCGGTATTGAGGCCAGCCTCAGAAGGCTTGCTCATTATGATTATTGGTCGGATAAATTAAAACGCTCTGTCCTTTTGGATTCTGCGGCAGACCTGATATCTTATGGAATGGGGGAGAAATCCATTATTGAGATCGCGCAGGCCCTGGATTCCGGATTGGATGTGAAAGATCTGACCTATATTGACGGGACTGTATGTAAAGTGTCGGATCCTTCAAGCATTTATGACGCTGTTATGCTTCCTTCATATGAAGAATTAAAAACGGACAAAAAGAACTATGCCAAAAGTTTTAGGGTACAATATCAAAATACGGATCCATTCAGCGGAAAACGGCTCATAGAGCCTTATAAAGAACATTTATATATTGTGCAGAATCCGCCTGCGGCTCCGCTTTCACAGTTGGAGATGGACGATGTTTATGGTCTTCCTTATATGCGCACATATCATCCCTCCTATGAAGCTAAGGGCGGTGTCCCGGCTATCGATGAGGTGAAATTCAGCCTGATCAGCAGCCGCGGATGCTTCGGCGGGTGCAGCTTTTGTGCACTTACTTTCCATCAGGGACGGATTATTCAGAGCCGGAGCCACAAGTCCCTTATTGAAGAGGCAAAGCGTTTGACCAAGGAGAAGGACTTCAAGGGTTACATTCATGACGTAGGAGGACCTACGGCAAATTTCCGCGCCCCTGCCTGTAAAAAACAGACGAGTTTGGGGGCGTGTCCTGACAGGCAGTGTCTGTTCCCGAAGCCCTGTCCAAACCTGGAAGCCGACCACACCGATTATGTGGAGCTTCTTCGGAAACTAAGGAAACTTCCAGGAGTAAAAAAAGTCTTTATCCGTTCGGGAATCCGTTTTGACTATCTGCTTGCAGATAAAAAAAATACTTTTCTCCGGGAGTTGTGCAGATACCATGTAAGCGGCCAGCTCAAAGTCGCGCCGGAGCACGTCTCGGACCAGGTGCTTCGGATGATGGGAAAACCGGAAAACGCCGTTTACCAGGAATTCACAGAAAAATATGCCAAGATCAACAAAGAATTGGGAATGAAGCAGTATCTTGTGCCTTATCTGATGTCCTCCCATCCGGGTTCAACTATGAAAGAGGCCGTTAGGCTTGCCGAGTATCTGCGGGATCTAGGTTATATGCCGGAACAGGCGCAGGACTTTTACCCCACGCCCTCTACGATCTCCACCTGTATGTACTATACCG
>CAMNWW010000179.1 GCA_946566415.1 uncultured Lachnospiraceae bacterium
TCTACGAATAGGATGATTCTTTTTATTTGATTGCAGCCATCGGCTGCGGTATGCTATACTATACTGCAAAGTACATTCTATAACAAAGTGTTTTTTAACGGTTTACCAGGAAGCAGCGGTAAATATTACGGAGGTAGCGGCCATGATGAAATTTTGTGGTAAATCTGTATATAAAGGAATCGCGATCGGACCTGCAGTTGTGGTAAAAGATAAAGAGAGGAGAATAACGTACAGGGAGACCGAGGATTCTGAAGAGGAGATACAAAAAGTTAAGGGGGGAGTAGAATCAGCGAAAAAAGAGCTGCGGATACTGTATGAGAAGGCGCTGGCGGAAATGGGAGAGAGCAGCGCGGCAATTTTTGAGGTACAGCAGATGATACTGGAAGATGAGGATTACCTGGATGCGATTTTCAGTTTGATCAGAACAGAGAAGGTTAACGCTGAGCATGCCGTATATGCGGCAGGGGACAGCTTTTCTAAAATGTTTGCAGGTATGGACGACAGCTATATAAAGGCGAGGGCGGCGGATGTGATGGATATATCGTACCGTTTGGCGCAGAATATCCTTGGCGGCGATACGATGGATTTTGATTTAAAAGAGCCGTCGGTCATCGTAGCGGACGATCTAAGCCCGGGTGAAGTAGTCCGGCTGGAGAGAGAGAAAGTTCTCGCCATTGTCACAGTTCACGGTTCGTTAAATTCCCATACCGCTATCTTGGCACGGATGATGGGAGCGCCGACGTTAGTCGGCGTCCCGCTGGATCTGGATAAGATTCACACAGGAATGAAAGTCATTGCAGACGGTATACAAGGCGAGGCGATTTTTGAACCGGATGAAGCTGTATGTGAGGAATTAAAATGCCGGATCCAAAAAGAACAGGAGAACAAGCGCCTTTTGCGGGAAATGAAAGGTAAAGAAAATATTACCTTAGGCGGGAAAAAAATCCACGTGTACGCGAACATTGGAAGCGTAGGGGATGTGGGAGACGCCTTGGAGAACGACGCGGGAGGGATCGGGCTGTTTCGCAGCGAATGTCTGTATCTGGGAAGAAAGGATTTCCCTACAGAAAATGAGCAGTTTCATGCATACAGAGAGATTCTCAGGCTTATGGGTGAAAAGAAAGTCGTCGTCCGTACGTTCGACATTGGATCAGATAAGGGGGCGGAGTATTTTCATTTCAAAAAAGAGATGAATCCGGCGCTTGGGTACCGTGGGATCCGTGTCTGCCTGAAACAGCCTGATATATTTAAAACACAGCTTCGCGCTTTGCTGCGTGCGGCTGCATATGGGAACCTTTCCATTCTGTATCCAATGATTACTTCTATGGAAGAGATAGAGAAGATTAGTGAGATAATAGACGAAGTAAAGAAAGAACTGCATGAAAAACAGACGGTATTCAAAGTTCCGGAACAAGGAATCATGATCGAGACGCCGGCGGCAGTAATGATAAGCGATCAATTAGCGCGAAAGGCGGAGTTTTTCAGTATCGGGACAAACGATCTAACCCAGTATACGCTTGCGGTGGACAGGCTGAATGAGGATCTGGATGATTTCTATAATCCACATCATGAAGCAGTGCTTCGTATGATCCAGATGGTGATCGACAATGCCCATAGGTGCGGGAAATGGGTCGGGATATGCGGGGAGCTGGGAGCAGACCTAAAGCTCACGGAACGATTTGTAAAGATGGGGATTGACGGCTTGTCGGTACCGCCGTCTACGATATTACCGCTCAGAAAGCAGATTCGGGAGCTTTCATAAAAAGACAGCAAGGCTCTGCCGGTTAAGGGGGCGGTTCCTAATTTCTAAGAAAGAGAGAATTCCATGAAATTCAGGCTTTTTTCAGCGCCCTGAAAGTTTACGGAACTCTCTCTTTATGGTTAATCAAACACGACTACGCCTTTCAGATAGCTCGTGTCTCCGACTTCCATCATTTCATAAGCTTTGTGCATATCCTCTGGTTTGAAGCGGTGGGTGATAAAGCCTCCCTCTGGAAGATATCCTTTTTCATATGCTTCTACAGCTTCTCTCATAAGTCCCTCTGTGTCCGGGATAAAGCCAGGATGTACAAAATGAAGCTCAGGGCAGCGGCACATAAGCTCGAAGCCAAGTGCAGTCGGCCACATCTCGTGTTTATCATAGACGGAGGAGGCGGCGATGATACCCCGGTCCTCGGTAGTAGGCATCTTCATCAAAGATACAGCCAGCTGGAGCCCGTCCAGACCCTTAGAAAGTTCGATCGCTCTGTCAAATCCAATGCCTCCTGTCAGTTTTAAGGCTTCCGGTATCGCATTTGGATCGTTCGGATCAAAGGCATAATCCGCACCCAGCTCAAGCGCACGCTGCCGCCGCTGTGGAAGCGGATCGAAGGCAACGACATTTTTTACATTGTGTGCCTTCAGAAGACTTAAGCATACCTGTCCCATATAGCCGCAGCCGACAACCGCAAGATAGCCGCCTTCCGGCGGTGTGACCGCGCGGACGATATTACAGCAGCACATCACAGGCTCTGCCAGACAGTCGTACTCGGAGACATTGTCGGGCAGCTTGATGAGGGGAGCAAATTCACTGGAAATAATGTGGGATGCAAATGCTCCGCCGCCGGCTCCGGATACCCTGTCGCCGGGTTTAAAGCGGGTAACCTCGCTGCCTACTTTTTCAACAATTCCGGTAGGCTCATGGCCAAAAGAAGCAGGGTAAGGAACCGAGTCAATAATGCAGGAAAATCCGAGAGGACCTTTCATGACCATAGAGCCTTCACCCTCATAGGTAGGCATTTCGCTTCGGCAGATGCCTGCGATCGTAATGCGCAGCACAATTTCATGCGGTCCTGGTTCCGGCAGAGGTTCTGTAAAGACTTCTAGTTTTTTTGCCGCTGTCATACGGACAACACGCCTCTTTGAGGTGTTTGTAGAGTTCATAAGATTCACGCTCCTTCTGATAAATTTTTGACATAATTGACATTTGTAACAGCAACATTACAAATATCATACATTCTTTTTTGAGAAATGTCAATGATTTATAGATGATTGTACAATTGATTCAAGAAAAGCCTATGATTGACAAACTTTGTCAGGCAGAGTAGAATAAAAATTACTCCAAAAGGAGTAAAAGGACGTTGCCAGAACGGTAGGCGGTTAGCCAAGCACCCGAAAGGGGGTGAGGCATATGCGGATAACATTACATATCGGACAGTACACTGTCACGATCGTGATAAAACGCAGAAACCGCCACTCTGCAAAGTGACGGTTTCGAGTTTTGATTCTTTTCACTGAACAGGACTAACCGCATATCAGCAACGCCCTTTTCTATTTTTATTATACCGCACTATCCGATTTTGTCAAGAATGAATAGTTTCCTGAGTTTTTTGTAGTTTTATCCGCCTGTACTTTTGAAATCCCCTTGTTTAAGTTTACATTACCTCCAATGCCGGATCGACGCCTTCTACCGCTTCTTTTGCTTTACATTTTTTAAGAAGTACCATAAATATCCAAAGGAAAACATTCAGTGCGAGCGCCGCCCCGATAAACATCAGAATCAAGTTCTTGTAAGCGCCTACTGTATTTCCGCCTTTTTCAAGAATGTTTGCACCCAGGATGTACATAAATGTATCCGGAATCGTCATAACTGCAGAGAAAATACCGACGGCTGTGCCGCGTGCAACTCTTGGAATACGGCTCTCAGAAATCATAGAGTTTCTGGACGGCTGTGCGATGCCGAAAGCCCCGCGCAGGAGAAGGATTACGATGACGACGGCAAATGCTGTGGACGGTCCCCATGGTACAAAGAACAACAAGAAACCTGGAATGGTACATACGGCGATTCCAAGGATAGAGCATCCCAGATTGCTGGCGTGAATCAGAAGGTGAGAAGGCACTTTGTCCGCCAGCGGGCCGCCCAGCAGGTAACAGACGACCGCACAGGAACTGAAAGCGCTGATGATCGCACCGAGCTGGGAGTCGTTGAACCCGAAGGCTTCAAGTCCTAACTGATAATAATAGGTAAAAAAGTATCCAATGCCTACAGTCCCGGCAAAACTGCAGGCAACACCGACAATGAGGAGCCATTGCTTTGGGGATAGTTTAGTCATTGCTTTTTCATTTGTTACTGCCATAATTCATTCCTCCATTTTCTTTCACATTTCTTGTTTAGACTTCAATTACAGTACTTTGGTCTTGCAAGGGGGTAATTCGTACTAAAGCTCGTGCATTCCCCCGCAGCGCCCACTCGCAAGCCTTCGGCTTCCTCGTTCACGGGCGTTCGCCCTATCAAAACAGCGTATGTCAAATCTGCCTGTAAACAGGCAATTTGTCCTCCTCTGTTTTGGCACTGCTCATTGCTTTCGTGGACATTATATCAAAATGATGGAGAATATCATTGTGTCTAAGGCACAGAAGAAAGGGAAGATGTGTGCGAAAGACACAATGAATAAAAGGGAAAGACGGACTATACTGGAAAAACAACAGAAAACATAATAAGGAGGACACAGAGTCATGAAGTATAGAAAATTAGGAAATTCTGACATGAATATTTCCAGAATATGCCTGGGGTGCTTAAGTTTCGGTGACGCGGCAAGAGAAGGGAACAATCCCTGGCTTTTAAATCAGGAAACAACAGATGAGATTTTCGGCAAAGCGCTGGATATGGGAGTCAATTTTTTTGATACGGCAAATTATTACAACGGCGGCACCAGCGAGATATACCTGGGAAATGCGGTGAAAAAGCTGGCAAAACGTGAAGATATCTATATTGCGACAAAGGTATTTTATAATGAAGGCGCCCTGTCAAGGGAAGCGATACTCAGAGAAGTAGATGCGTCATTAAAACGGCTGCAGACGGATTATATCGACCTATATATTATTCATCGCTGGGATTATAGTCATCCAATCGCTGAAACGATGGAGGCGCTCCATGACGTGATCGGGGCGGGAAAAGTGAGGCATATCGGCGCCTCCGCCATGTATGCATATCAGTTCTTGAAAGCTCAGGAAACGGCAAGGCAGCACGGATGGACACCGTTTATCTCTATGCAGGATCATTATAATCTAATCTATCGAGAAGACGAGAGGGAGTTGTTTCCACTCCTGCGCGAAGAAAATGTACATATCACTCCCTATTCCCCGCTTGCGGCAGGTCGTCTTGCACGCCTGTGGGACAGCGAGTCGTTACGGTCAAA
>CAMNWW010000180.1 GCA_946566415.1 uncultured Lachnospiraceae bacterium
GGGTGTCTATAAAACCGACTACGGTGAGATCTATTTAGGCGAAACACTTTCTGTAATCCCAAGTATGATTCTGTTCCTGTTCTGCTCAAAGAAGATCCTGGAAGGTTCTATGGCGGGCGCTGTGAAGGGATAGGATATTGAATGATGAGATATAATTTTGATGAACGGATTGACAGAAGGCATACGAACAGCGCGAAGTTCGACGAGATGGACGCGCTGTTCGGACCGGGTATGATGCACCTTGGCGTTGCCGATATGGATTATCGCTCTCCGGAACCGATTCTGGAGGCCATGAGGAAGATTGTAGAAAAGGGAGTATTCGGATATACGATTCTGCCGGAAGGATACAAGGAAATGGTGTGCCAGTGGATGAAACGGCGGTATGATGTGGACGTGGATCCAGAGTGGGTCGTATTTTCGCCCAGGATCAACATGGCGCTCAATATGGCGGTGGAAACTTTTACGGGTCCGCAGGATGGGATTGTACTTCATACTCCTGCCTACACCGCTCTGCAAAACGCAGTCGAGAAGTACGGCAGGAAGATGATCGAGAGTCCCCTTGTCCTGGATAACGGAAGATACAGGATGGATTTTAAACAGCTCGAAAAAGAGCTGGACGGCAGTCCGGCGCAAGGCGGCAGAACCCGGATCATGCTTCTCTGCAATCCGCATAATCCGACGGGAAGAGTGTGGGAGGAAGCGGAGCTGGAGCAGGTCGTAAAGATCTGTAAGAAATATGGTCTGCTCCTTATCGCGGATGAGATCCATGCGGATTTTGTAAAAAAAGGGAAAAGATTCCTGTCCAGCCTGGAATTTGCAGAAAAGCTGGACGGGAAAATGATCGTGTGTAATTCTGTGACAAAGACGTTCAATGTACCCGGCGTAATCTTGTCTAATATGATTATACCAGACGCAGAGATAAGAGAACGGATGAAAAAGACGATCGACCGGTGGGGACTCCATAACCCGAATATTTTTGCGGCGGGAATTCTGGAGGCGGCGTATACCAGATGCGACGATTGGATCTGCCAGGCGAACGAATATCTGGAAGAAAATTACCGGATGCTGACAGAGTATTTCAAAAAGTATATGCCGGCGTTTGAGGTGATTCCGTCAGAGGGTACTTATATGGCTTGGATCCAAACCAAGGCGCTTCATATGGAACCGGAAGCGTTGGAACGTTTTTTTGTGGAGGAAGCAAAAGTTTCTGTGTATATGGGAAGCCGCTACGGGAAGCACACAAATTCATTTATACGGATCAATATCGCGTCCCCGCGCAGCTATTTACAAGAGGCGCTTGAAAGAATACGGGCAAAATATCATTTGATTGCAGAGGGATAATATGAGTCGTCCTGCCTTTACCAAAAGGCGGGACGATTATTTTTTGTTGTAAACTTGGAGAATAAAGTTTACAAGGCAATGACAAAATTATATAATGTCCACGAAAGCAATAAGCAGTGCCAAAACAGAGAATGGCAAATCGCCTGTTTACAGGCAGATTTGACATACGCTGTTTTGATAGGGCGAACGCCCGTGAACGAGGAAGCCGAAGGCTTGCGAGTTCGGCACGGCGAACAGGAGGGCGAACGCCCGTGAACGAGGAAGCCGAAGGCTTGCGAGTTCGGCACGGCGAACAGGAGGGCGAATGCCCGTGAACGAGAAGCCGAAGGCTTGCGAGTGAGCATTGCGAGGTGTTTATACGAGTCGGGAGGAGATACAAGGTGAAGGAGAGCGTAAAGATTGAGGACCTGCAGAAATGTCTGCAGACCGGGGAAAAGGTTGAATTACCAGAGAGAACAACACCGCTTCGTCTGTACTATATATTCCGGGACCAGCTTTGTTCGATCATTGATGTTGATGAAAAGGACAGGGAGGTACAGGTGACAAATTATACCGGAAACATACTCAAAAAAGCATTTGGCATAGTAGAAAAGCCTACGTATGAACAGTATGAGGAATTTCTTGAGTCCAGATGCTTTCCCAGGACCCGCGACAAGATGAAATTAGTGTTAAGAGAACTGGAACTGCCGTTTTACGACCCGTTTATGATAATTGAGAAAACAAACGGACGTATGGCAGAGGATGATTTCTGGCTGCAGATCGAGAGGTAAATATATGGCCGAGTTATTGGAACAGATGATACGGGCGGATAACAGACAGTCCTCAAAAGGGAATCAACTGAAATGGACAGACGGAACGTATTGGTATAAAGCGGATTATACAGGGTATGAGGGGCTTGCAGAGTATTTGACGTCTCACCTGCTTCAATACTCCACTCTAAAGACGGAGGAATATGTACTGTATGAAACGGAAGAAATAGAATATCGGAATCAGGTATACAAAGGCTGCAGGAGCAGGGATTTTTTGAAAAAAAATTGGCAGCTTATTACTTTGGAACGGCTTTTCCAGTCACAGTTTGGTGAAAGCCTGTATAAAGCGGTTTACCAGATTCAGGATTATAAAGAACGCTTTCGTTTTCTGGTGGAACAAACAGAGCGGGCGACAGGACTTTGCGGGTTTGGCGTGTATATGTGTAAAATACTGACGATAGATGCGTTGGTTCTCAATGAGGACAGGCATACCCATAATATTGCGGTCTTATGGGACGGTGAAGGTCGGTTTGATTATTGCCCGATTTTTGATCAGGGAGCCGCGGTGCTGTCTGATACGGCTATGGATTATTCAATGGGACAGGATGTGCTGGAGCTTATGACAAAGACGGAGAGTAAAACCTTCTGCCGTTCTTTTGAGGAGCAGGTTGATATTGCGGAAGAATTGTACGGAGAACAAATACATTTTCATTTTGGAGAGAAAGAAATCAAGGAGCTGCTTGAGAAGAATGAAGTGTATCCAGAGGCGGTGAAGAAGAGAGTGTATACGGTTCTTATGCAGCAGCGCAGAAAATACCGGTATTTATTTCAAAGCTAAAAAGGGCTGTTTCAGCAGATGCAGCGGGAACCTATTGCCTGTATTCGTGATCGGACACACAACAGCGAACTTTGTTTTCAAAAAAACTGCTCATTACTAATAATAACCCCAGGTCTTCTTCCAGACCGCTCATGTCCGGATTGTGGGCTAAAATCCAGAAATACAATATTGTCATCAACTCTATTCAATTCTACGAGGTCATTATAATACAATCGCTTACGCGGTGTCAGAAAAAGCGGGAGGACACGAATTATGAAAAGTATAGGCTCGTAAAAAGAGCCGTTGATGTTCTGATGACGGTAGCATTGCTGGTTCTGGCGGGCTATCAGTTTTGGGCATATTCATTTCCCACTATATGGGGAAATTTTTACAGTCATTTAAAAAGAAGGAGGGCGGACGATGAGGAGATTTTGTGTATCTATATTGTCTGCGGCTATAGCTGCATTTCTGCTTGCCGGGTGCGGACAGTCTGTGCAGAGTGATGAAGATACTAAAGATGAGGAATCACAGAGTATAGCGGATGAGGATTCTTCCGCGGAACGGGAGCCGTTTATAGGGGATGGAGATGTACCGGTTGTCTATATGACAACTGAAATAAGTCCGGAAAGCCTTATTGCAATATATGAGGCGCTTGGCGCTTCACCGTCCGGCAGTATTGCGGTTAAACTGTCTACGGGTGAGCCGGGGAGTAATTACCTGCGTACCGATCTGATCGGGGATTTTGTCATGTCTTTTGAAGATCCGACCATAGTGGGGTGCAATACGGCTTATGGAGGTTCCCGCTCGAATACAGCAATGCACTATCAGGTGGCGGAGGACCACGGATATACCGCCATTGCGGATGTGGACATTATGGATGAAAACGGTTCCATGACACTGAATGTGGAGGGCGGGGATAACCTTACGGAAAATTATGTGGGCGAGCATTTTGCGAATTATGATTACTATATCATTTTATCCCACTTCAAGGGTCATGCGATGGCCGGTTTTGGAGGCGCGATCAAAAATATATCTATTGGGATTGCTTCTTCCGAAGGGAAAGCGCATATTCACAGCGGCGGCGCCGGCGGCAGTATGTGGGGCGGCGATCAGGACGCTTTTCTGGAATCAATGGCAGAAGCCGGGATACTGACCCGAACCTTTTACTGCGGTTCTTTAAGAATTTTGGAAGAAATATAAAGGCAACCGGACTGTACTTTTTTATTGGTATTGTATTATCTGCACTTTTTCAGCGGTACGTGCCAGAGGAATTTGTCAGCCGTTTATTTGGCGGCAACGAGGGATTTGGAGTATTGATGGCGGCAACAATCGGGGTTCCTCTATATGCCTGTGGCGGAGGCACAATTCCGCTTCTGCAGGCATGGCTTTATGATGGAATGTGTATGGGAAGCGCCGCGGCATTTATGGTAACCGGACCGGCGACAAAGATTACAAACCTTGGCGCGGTAAAAATAGTACTTGGCGTTAAACGGTTCATTTTGTATCTTGCTTTTGTGATGCTGTATTCTTTGATAATAGGTTTTGTTGTGAATTTAGTTGTTTAAGCATGAAGACAGTTATGGATGTGATAACATTGGACTGGAACGGAGATAAGCATATAAGGAGGTACCGGGATGCCAAAAGGATCAGAAGAACTGATGGCGGCAAGAAAAGAAGAGATCATAACAGCCTGTGCAAAGCTGTATAGGACCATGAGCTTCAAGGGTATCACCATCAAGGAAATCGGAAACGCTACTACTTTTACCCGTACTTCCATCTACAATTACTTCCAGACAAAGGAAGAAATCTTCCTGGCTTTGCTGCAACGAGAGTATGAGCTATGGATTTGCAGGCTGAAACAGATCCAGGAAGAGCATGAAAGGATGACAGGAGAAGAATTTGCGGATGCACTGGCTCATTCTCTGGAAGAACGGAAGAATCTTCTGAAGATCATGTCGATGAACCACTATGATATGGAGGACAACAGCCGGATTGAACGCCTAGTTGAGTTTAAGGTGGTATATGGACAGTCTCTGGCGGAAGTCAGGAATTGTCTGGATAAATTTTTCCCGGAAATGACGGTTCAGGATAAGCAGAATTTTATATTTTCCTTTTCCCGTTTATGTTTGGTATTTACCCTTATACGGTGGTGACGGAAAAACAGAGGGAGGCAATGACGCAGGCAAAGGTGAATTATGTGCATATGTCGATTTATGAGATCACATACGCCGAGGTAAAAAAATTATTGGG
>CAMNWW010000181.1 GCA_946566415.1 uncultured Lachnospiraceae bacterium
TTCGTCACATCGTATCCCATGATCAAAAAGGTGACAGAGCAAAACCGAAATCCTGCGGCTACCATATTCTCGACACCGCTGCTGCATCCAAAGAGACCTGCGTATCTTCTTCCCAGAATCCAAAAGCATATTGCAAATAATGCGCCAATTCCCAACAAGATTCTGTTGGTTATCCTGCGAAGCTCCATTGCTGTTTTCCATTCTTGGGCACCCCAACTGACGCTGACAAGAGTGGTAAGGCCCTGCCCGAAGCCAATGGTAACCATACTGTATCCATACACCGCAAAGCCAAGAACCGTAAACGCGGCAACGCCTTGGACTCCCACATATTTCATCAGAACATAGTTGTAGGTAAACATGGAGATTGTGCTTGCCATCTCTCCGATAAACTCGGATGAGCCGTTGAGGAGGCTCTCCTTGTTCACTGTCCTGTCAAACCGGAAACGACAGAAGCGGATACCAGAGGACAGCTTCAGAAAATAAACGGCCTGAAGCAGAACGGCAGCCGCCTGTACCACAAGCGTCGCCACCCCGCTTCCCTGTATGCCAAGGGCCAGCCTGCCCACCAGAATGTAATCAAGAACCGCATTTAGAATACAGCTTGCGGCGCGCACCAGCATACACGCCTGCGGTTTTCCGTCCATACGAATAAACATACCGAATATGCTTTCGATTACCATCAGCGGATAAGCGAAAAGCATAATCTTATAATACTGCGTAAAGTAAGACGACAGTTTTCCGTCCGCTCTCAGCACTTTCAGGATCGGAGAAAACAGAAGTAACACTGCAAGGGATGCTGCGGCACAAACAATTATAGCGGTGACAATCGTCTGTGAAAACACTTGGGAAGCTTTGTGCGAATCTTTTGCCCCCAACATTTTTCCGCAGATTACCGTCCCTCCCACACCTATGCACAACCCTATGCCAAGATAAAAATAAAGAACCGGCAGTCCCAGATTAATGGCCGCCAGTGCGTCTTCCCCTACATAGTTTCCGGTGAAATAGCCGTCCGTTATGGTGATGACCGTTTCCAAAACCATGGCAATGACGCTGGGGATTGAAAATTGAAGAATTGTTTTTAGTTTGTTTTTGGTGATATCCATCATTACATCTCTCCTTTTTGTAATCACATTATAGAGATGCAATACGGACTTTACTTCTGAATTTGTGCTGTCTGCAAAAAGAAGACAGGCAAATTTAGGGAACGTCTCTGTCAAATGAAACTGTTTTGAGCTGCTATATTCCAATCAGTTATTTCGATCATATCACAATCATCCTTTTGTTTCAATTCTCCAACAGTTACAAAAAAGAAGAGAAAAGGATAACATGCAGATTAACCTGCCTATCCTGCCAAACAGACAGCAGACATTGACGGCTCTCTGTTTTTTTTCTATTCTGAAACTACTTGAAGCAAAAGGTATAAAACAAAAGGCGAATCACCAGAAAGAGGAAAAGGCGATGGAACAGAAACGACAGAAAATACGGCGGGCGGCGGAGAAAAATCATTTTATAATAGATAAGGTGCAAGAGCTTTCGGATATGAAGGCGGTTCTGTACCAGATGCATTATGGAAAAAACGGTGCAAGGCTCGTGTGGCTGGACCGCAGAGAAGAGAATAAAACTTTTTCAATTACCTTCAAAACTCTCCCAAACGACAACACAGGAGTCTTTCACATATTGGAGCATTCTCTTCTCTGCGGTTCGGAGAAATACCCGGTAAGCAAGCCGTTTGTGGAAATGATAAAAAGCTCGCTCCAGACGTTCATGAACGCGTTTACCTTCCCGGACAAAACCATGTATCCCGTGTGCAGCCGGAACCAGAAGGATTTCATGAACCTGATGAGCGTGTATTTGGATGCGGTTTTTCATCCGCTCTGTGTAAAAAAGAAGGAGATTTTCCAGCAGGAAGGCTGGCATTATGAGATGGGGGAGCCGGAGGGGGAACTATCATGCAACGGCGTTGTGTATAACGAGATGAAGGGGATGTATGCGTCGCCGGATACGCTCCTTGACGCGGGGTTAAATTTTCTGCTTTTCCCGGATAACTGCTACAAGTTTCAATCCGGGGGCGACCCGGAGCATATTACAGATTTGACCTATCAGGATTACGCGGCGGCCTACAGGCATTTTTACCATCCCTCCAACGCTTATATCATTTTGGACGGGGATATGGAGATCGAAGAGACGCTTGTTAAGCTGGATGAAGAGCTGGGGAGATTTGAAAAGCAGGAGCAAGGCGCCAAGATACCGATGCAAAGGCCGGTGGCTCCGATCGAGTATGTCCGTCATTACGCAGTCGGGAAAGGGGAAGACATAGAAAATAAAGTTCTTCTGGCAAAGGGCTGGGTGTGCGGCGGCTTCGATGAGGCGGAAAAGAATTTGGCATGCGCGGCTTTGGCGGAGACGCTGTGTTCCTCCAACGATACGCCGCTTAAGAGCGCTCTGCTTCAAAAAGGGCTGGCGGAGGATGTGACGCTTTCCTTTGAGGACGGGATACAGCAGACATGTTTTAAACTGATCGTGCGAAATACGTCGGCGAAGAAAAAGGACGATGTATGGAAGGTTTTCCAAGAGACGCTTCAAAATACAGCGGAACGCGGGATCGATCACAGACGGCTCCAGGCGGTTCTGGACCGGATGGAATTCAACATGCGCGAGAAGGAATACGGGGGATTCCCGGAAGGGATTGTAAACGCCATGCGGATACTGGACAGTTGGCTGTACGGAGGGGATCCTGCGCAGAATCTTGTCTATAAAGAACGGTTTTGTTCTCTGCGGGAGAAGATCCGGGAAGGATATTTTGAACGGCTGATCGGAGAAATTATGCTGGGAAATCCACATTCTGCAAAGATAGCCCTCCTGCCCTCAAAGACGATAGGGGAGAAAAAAAGGGAACAGGAGCTTTTGCGTCTTAGGACAATAAAAGAGACTTGGACAAAGGAACAAAAGGAAGAAGTGATCCGCGAATTTGCGCGGCTTAGAAAAGCACAGGAGACGTCGGACAGCAAGGAGCAGCTTGCCGCTCTCCCCGCTCTTACGCTGGCGGACATACCGAGGACAATGGAGCATACCGTGCAGACGGTTACAGAGCGGGGAGGGAATAAAATACTGCTTCAGGATCTTGAGACAGATGGGATCGTGCATTTTACATATTATTTTACATTGGCGGACTGTACAAAGGAGGAGCTTAGCAGGATATCATTCCTTAGGACACTTTTAGGGCAGGTCAGGACTGAGAAGTATGATATATCAGACATTCAGGCGGAGATTCAGGGAAGGATGGGAAGGTTCGAGGCGTCGGCGGATGTATTTGCAAAGCCGGGAGAAATCGAGGAGTGTGCGCCGTATCTGATTATCAGCGTGTCGGCGCTGGAAGAAAAGCTTGAGGAAGCATCGGAAGCGGCCGGAGAAGTGCTGAACCATTCCAGATTCGATGATCTGCCGTATATCCGGGCGAGAATCCGCCAACTGCGGCTGTCGCTGGAACAGCATATTTTGATGGCAGGGGACAGTTATACATCGGACCGGATCGCATCCTGGTTTTCTGCCCGGGGCGCGGCGAAGGAAGCTATGCAGGGGATTCAGATGCTTAGATGGGTACAGCATATGGATACATATTTTGAGCAGGAAGGCGAAAAACTTTTGGGAGAGCTTGCTGCCTTGCGCCGCCGGATCGTGGTAAGGGAGCGTATGACGCTCAGCGTCGCCGGGAACATCGGGGAAGCCGGACTGAACAGGCTTCTGCACCTTATTCCTGAGGGGAACGCGCAGAAAGAACAAAACGGCGGAAAATGGAATAATGACGGAAAATCGGATACTCCGAAAGAGGAAAGAGCGGTCGGGATCCGGATTCCGGCACAGGTCGGATTTGCAGGAAGGGGCGCAAACCTTAGCGCATGCGGATTTAGGTACCACGGGGCGATGCAGGTGGCGTCGAGGATACTAAGTTACGGCTATCTCTGGAATATGATCCGTGTAAAAGGCGGCGCTTATGGGACAAGGCTCGGGATTACGGTAAACGGGGATGTGATGTTTACCTCCTTCCGCGACCCGGACGTATTGGCGTCTCTGGTAAGTTTTGAAGGCGCCGGGGAGGCGCTGCGCAGACTATGCGAAGAGGAAGGGCTGTCCGACCGCTACATTATCAGTACGATCGCATCGACGGAGCCGCTTTTGACGGTCAGGCAGAAACGGCGGCGGGCGGCTGAAGATTATCTAAGCGGCATGACCGAAGAGACACGTCAAAAGATCCGGGAGGAGATCCTGCATACGACTGTGGAAGATTTGCTCGACGTTAGTAAAGTGTTAGACCGTATTTGTGAAAACGCTGGAATATGCGTTATAGGCGGGAAGGAATCCCTGGACGCGGCAGAGGGGATTTTGACGCAGGTGGAAAGCCTGTAGGCTTCCAAATGGGTGTCGAAATCTTCCGAATAGACAAAACCGGTTGGGGAGGAATATTTTTTGTGCTACCATTGTGAAAAATAAGTTTCGGGTACGACAAGGTACCCATGGGAGTGTGAGAGAATGGATGACGAAAAAAAGAAGAAACTCATTGCCGGAGGAGTAATTTTGCTGGGACTTCTCGTTAGCTTTGGAGGTGGTTTCCTTCTGGCAGATAGCGGCGGAGCAGGAGAGGTTCTTGAGGATACTCTGCTTGCCGGTAAGAAAGACAAGGATATGAAGAAAGACAAGAAAAAGGACAAAGAATCTGAAGAGGAAGAGGACAAAGAAGGAGAAGACGACGGAGTCGATGCGGACGGAGCCGGAAACGGCGGATTGGACGCAGGCGCAAACGGGATGACGAACGCTGGATATGTGGATACCGGAGGAGCGCATGCCAGTGGAACGAGCGCGAGCAACAGTTTCAGTATCAAGATGAGCAGCCTGTGTACTTTCTCCGATCCGTCAGGCTTAAGCTTCGACAGGCGGTATGTCCTGCACGGCGGGTCCAGTTGTACGCCGGCAAAGAGGGCAAGCAAGGGAGGAAAATATACTTGTAAAGAAGCGTTTGCGATCCTCTACACAAAAGGCGGAAAAGCGGCCGGGGAATATTTGTGCTACGTGATGGCGAGCGAGTCGCAGGCGCAGAGCCTTGTGGCGGAATTTGCAGGGTACTATAATGGAGGAGGCATGAGCTGCGGGCGC
>CAMNWW010000182.1 GCA_946566415.1 uncultured Lachnospiraceae bacterium
GGGCGAAAGCCCGTGAACGAGGAAGCCGAAGGCTTGCGAATTCGGCACGGCGAGCTGGAGGGCGAAAGCCCCCTTGCGGGGTGGAGTAAGGGAAAGACAAATATGTAAGGAGTATGGACGATGGGCAGACGAGAAGAGGAGACTCACCGGAGTATGAGACGGAGAAGAAGACGGCGAAAAAAATCGACGGCGGGGCGGGTGATCAGCGCGGTCATCATGCTGATAGCGTTGGGTGTGTTTGTATTTTCCGCGTTCCGGCTTTATGATATTTATACGGGATATAAAGACGGTGAAGATGAATATGAGGACCTTGTGGAGATTGCTGTAAGCGAGGGCGGCGGGGAAGGAGAGGACAACAGGTTCCGGGTAGACTTCGACGCGCTTCGTGAGATTAACCCAGACGTGGTGGCGTGGCTGCGTTTTGAGGAGCCTTCGGTCATCAATTACCCGGTGGTACAGGGCGAGGATAATGATAAATACCTGGAGGTCACGTTCAAAGGATATGAGAATACGGTAGGGACGCTGTTTGTCAACGTGGACAATCATCCGGATTTTAACGATAGGAATACGATTATTTACGGACATCATATGAATAACGGAACAATGTTCAACACATTAGAGGATTACCAGGAAAAAGCATTGTGGGAAGAGCGTCCGTATTTTTACGTTTATACGCCGGATGGAATGGAGCATAAGTACCATATTTTTGCAGCCGGGGTGGTAGGGGATACTTCGGAAGCTTATACATACCAGTTTGCGGACGATGAATCTTTCCAGTCCTTCCTTAATTTTTCAAAGTCATCCAGTTATTATGATACCGGGATCATGCCGGCGATGACGGATAAGATTGTGACGCTCTCGACATGTACGAAAGCATCGAACAGCGACCGTATGATCGTCCAGGGAGTGGAGATAGAAGTGAATCCATAAGGAGATGAGTGTTATGCCGCTTAATGCAGTATTCGAGGTGGGGGACACCGTTGTTATGAAAAAGCCGCATCCATGCGGCAGCAAAGAGTGGGAGATCCTGCGCGTGGGGGCGGATTTCCGCCTGAAATGTCTTGGATGCGGGCATCAGGTTATGGTGCCTCGGAAAATGGTGGAGAAAAAAGCCAGGGAAATCCGAAAAAATGCTTGAAACAAACGATTCTTTATGCTATGATACGAAATTGTGATATACTATTTTCCTTGCTCCCGGCACAGCCCGGGGGCCAGAGACCATAAGGAGGTGCAGGACATGAACAAGTATGAATTAGCAGTTGTTATCAGCGCAAAGCTCGAAGACGACGCCAGGGCAGAAGTGCTTGAGAAGGTAAAAGCGCTTGTAGAACGTTTCGGCGGAACCATTACTGAGGTTGACGAGTGGGGCAAGAGAAGACTGGCTTACGAGATTCAGAAGATGAAAGAAGCCTATTACTATTTTGTCCGTTTCGAGTCTGATGCGGCGGCGCCGGGCGAGATCGAGCAGAGAATCCGCATCATGGACGGCGTGATTCGTTATTTATGCGTGAAACAGGAAGCTTAGAAAGAGGAAGCGAATGAATAAAGTTATATTAATGGGACGTCTGACAAGAGATCCGGAAGTAAGATATTCGCAGGGCGAGAATGCACTCGCTATTGCGAGATATACATTGGCGGTGGACCGCAGATTCAAGCGTGAAGGAGAACAGACCGCAGATTTTATCAACTGCGTGGTTTTCGGGAAGAGCGCAGAATTTACGGAGCGCTATTTCCGCCAGGGGATGCGTGTGACAATAAGCGGACGCATCCAGACAGGAAGCTATACCAACAGGGACGGTGTGAAGGTCTATACGACGGAAGTCGTAGTCGAGGAGCAGGAGTTTGCCGAGAGCAAGAATGCGTCGGGCGGCTCCGGCGGGCAGTCACAGCCATATCGTCAGACGGCTCCGGCGCCGAGTGCAGATGCCGGCGACGGCTTCATGAATATTCCGGACGGAATTGATGAAGAGCTGCCATTCAATTAGGCAGTAAGGCGCCAGATCAAGTTGAGAAGGAGGTAGCTGAGGTGGCATTTGAAAAGGGAAACAGGCCGGATTCTCCGATGAAGAGAAGGGGCGGACGCAGAAGGAAAAAGGTTTGTGTATTCTGCGGAAAAGAGAACAATGAAATCGATTATAAAGATGTAGCGAAGCTTAAGAAATATGTTTCTGAGAGAGGAAAGATTCTTCCGAGAAGAATCACCGGCAACTGTGCGAAGCATCAGAGAGCTTTGACTGTTGCAATTAAAAGAGCAAGACATATTGCTTTAATGCCGTACGTCCAAGATTAATTCGGGTAAGTGAGAGACCGTCACTGCATCGCGCAGTGGCGGTTTTTGTAAAACAAAAGTTACGATTCACAGTCGCGTAAAATTAGAAGAAGGCTTCGTTAAGCTTGCTTATAAGAAGCCGACTGATAATTTTGGCGCGGCTGGAAGCAGTCACTCCATCCACATGAGCAGAATAGGAGCTGCGAAGCAGCGGCAGACAGCTTTGCTGGCTGATTCTGCGAATGCGGATAGGAGTTACTGTGAATCGTAACAAGAGTAACAAGAGTAACAAGGGTAACAAAAGCAACAAAAGTAATAAAAGCATCAAAAGCAGCACAAAATGATAAAACGAAGGGAGAAATCACTATGAAAAAACCAGTGTTGGTAATTATGGCAGCGGGAATGGGTAGTCGTTACGGCGGTCTTAAACAGATCGATCCAGTGGATGGACAGGGGCATATCATTATGGATTTTTCCCTGTATGATGCTAAAAAAGCAGGATTTGAGAAAGTGATCTTCATTATTAAGAGGGAAAATGAGGCCAGTTTCCGTGAAGCGGTGGGAGAGCGTATCTCGAAATTTATGCAGGTGGAGTATGTTTTCCAGGAAATTACGAATATCCCAGAAGGATTTGAAGTACCCGAAGGGCGTGAGAAACCTTGGGGGACGGCGCATGCGGTGCTGAGCTGTATTGATGTGATAAACGGCCCGTTCGTGGTCATCAATGCAGACGACTATTACGGGAAAAGCGCTTTCCGCCAGATATATGTCCATCTCATGATGAATGAAGACGATGAGAAATATCGTTACGCAATGATGGGATACCGTTTGGAAAATACTGTGACAGATAATGGGCATGTGGCGCGTGGGATCTGCGATACCAATGAGAAGGGTGAACTGATCCGGATTACGGAGCGGACCCGGGTGGAGAAACGCGGCGGCGGGATTGCATACTCGGAGGATGAAGGGAAGACTTGGACGCCGGTAGATGGAGAAAGCCTGGTGTCTATGAATATGTGGGGATTTACCAGAAGCATTCTGGATGAGATAAAAGCAGGATTTCCGGCGTTTCTTGAAAAAGGACTGCGGGAAAACCCGATGAAGTGCGAGTATTACCTGCCCGAGGTTGTGAGCAGGCTCCTGGAGGAAGGGCGCGCGTCAGTTTCAGTCCTTGCCATAGGCGATAAATGGTACGGCGTGACTTACAAAGAGGACAAACCGGTGGTAGAGGCGGCTATTCGGAAGATGAAAAAGGATGGAATTTATCCTGAGAAACTGTGGGAAGAAGCGTAAGACAAAGAGGTTTAGTAAAACAGATAGAAAATTTACTAAACCCCTTCCTATATTTACGTAAATATGTTATGATGTTAGGGTCAAAAGATGCCTTACGGATTGTTCCGCGCTTTGCGCTTCCACAATCCTGCCCAATATTCGGATATCGTGGAGCTTACGCCCCACTTTTATCCTCATATCGGGGCGGGTTCCAAGGTCATTCATCCACCCTCGTGCAAGCACGATGTAGATGAATGACCTTGGAACCCTGGCATCGTATTATGAGTTACCCGACAAATGAGTCCACCGTCGATTTTTCCGTGCTTTGCACAAAATCGACGAAAACATTCGCAATTCGCTCATTTTTCTGCGAAAAATGGCTTCTTGTTCATGTTTTAGCGGGACCCATAGACATAAAATACATGTAAGCATGTATTTTATGTCCATTTGTCCCTTGGCTCATATTATAAAACAGGAACAGTGGAAAAATTCTGCAAGGAGGAGAATAATATGGCAATTTTAGTGACAGGCGGAGCTGGATTTATCGGGAGCCACACATGTGTAGAACTTTTGAATGCCGGATACGAGGTCGTTGTTGTTGACAATCTCTGTAATGCATCGGAGGAAGCGCTTAAGAGAGTGGAAAAGATCACAGGAAAGAAGGTCACATTCTACCAGGATGATATCCGAGACGAGAAAGCGATGGACGTAATCTTTACCAAGGAAAAGATCGAATCGGTTATTCATTTTGCCGGACTTAAAGCGGTGGGAGAGTCGGTTGCAAAGCCGCTTGAGTATTATCAGAACAATATTGCGGGGACGGTGACGCTTTGCAAAGTGATGCGGGAACATGGAGTGAAGAATATTATTTTCAGCTCATCCGCGACAGTTTACGGCGACCCGGCGTTTATTCCGATCACAGAGGAATGCCCGAAGGGGACATGCACGAATCCTTATGGATGGACAAAGTGGATGCTGGAGCAGATTTTGACAGATTTGCACAAGGCGGATCCGGAATGGAATGTGGTTCTTCTTCGTTACTTTAACCCTATTGGGGCGCATGAAAGCGGTCTTATCGGAGAGGATCCGAAGGGGATCCCGAATAATTTGATGCCGTATATTACCCAGGTTGCAATTGGGAAGCTGGAATGTCTGGGAGTATTTGGCGACGACTACAATACTCCGGATGGGACCGGAGTGCGTGATTATATTCATGTGGTCGATCTGGCAGTCGGGCATGTGAAAGCATTGAAGAAGATCGAGGAAAAAGCGGGGGTCTGTGTGTATAACCTGGGGACAGGGATGGGATATTCTGTTCTCGATATGGTTCATGCTTTCGAGAAGGCGTGCGGTAAGCCGATTCCTTATCAGATAAAGGCAAGGCGTGCGGGAGATATCGCTACCTGCTATTCTGACGCGTCGAAGGCAAAGGAAGAACTGGGCTGGACGGCAGAGCGCGGTTTGGATAAGATGTGCGAGGATTCCTGGAGATGGCAGAGCCAGAATCCGGATGGGTATGGAACGAAGTAGGAGTATTTTGCGTAAAGAGGAGAGGAGACAAAAGGGAGATGAATCTATTTGCACCGGCGGAAATTGCGA
>CAMNWW010000183.1 GCA_946566415.1 uncultured Lachnospiraceae bacterium
TTGAATTAGTTGTCATAACTTCCTCCTTTCTGTCAAATCCCTCCATCTTCTGCACAATTCATCTCTCATACCCTTTTTTACATCCCCTTTCTTCTTTTTGTTTGTGCATTTGTAAAATACCATTTTACATTTTCCCGAGATTTGTATACTATATCTATAACATTTATTTTACATTTAGTCAATGTATTTTTTGCTGTTTGCATAACTTTATTTTTATATTTTTGTTTTATTATACACTCTCAACAAAATTGGAACGAAATTTTTACGCCGATAAATTTCCCACGAATTCTCTATTTTACATTTGACACATTTAAATTTGTGCATTATAATATAGTCAGAACATAATTATGGATAAATAATAGAGTGAAAATGAGAATTTGTAATCAGAGTATGTTATAAGAGGAGGGGCAAATGGGTACCAGAGTTACGATCCAGGATATAGCCGACGAGCTTGGCATTTCACGCAACACCGTCTCAAAGGCAATCAACAATACCGGCATCCTGGCCGATACCACCAGAGAAAGAGTATTAAAAAAAGCTATGGAAATGGGTTACAAGCAGTTTTCCTATGTAACGGTCGCGGAGCCGGGAAACACTGTCCTTTCTATTCCTAACCCGAAAGAGCGCAATGAAATCGCATTGTTTATGTCCAATTTCGTAGGGGGTTCCCACTTCGCGCTTATTATGCTGGATAAGTTCCAAAAAGAGCTTGCCGGTCTGGGATACAGCCTTACCATACACAGGATACTTGTAGATGAACAGGAAAGTCTGAAGCTTCCCGCTTCCTTTTCCCGGGAACGAACGGCCGGTATCCTCTGCATCGAGATGTTTCATTATGAATATGACAAGCTGCTCTGCAGCCTGGGTCTACCGGTCTTATTTGTAGACGCACCGGTAACCCGCTTAAAAGAACCATTGGAAGCAGACATTCTGTGTATGGACAATCAGTCCGGCATCTATTCATTTATAAAGGAAATGGCCGGCAGGGGGAAAACGAATATCGGATTCATAGGGGAATACATGCACTGCCAGTCCTTCTTCGAGCGGTATATGGCTTACCGTGGCGCCATGTATCTGACGGGTCTGCCCTGTCCGGATGAATACTGCATCATATGGAATAAAGAAGGGGTCCGCAGTCCGTCTTCTGAAGATTATCAGGAATATCTGGCGGAAAGCTTTCAGAATCTTTCCCATATGCCGGACGTTTTCATATGTGCCAACGATTTCATTGCCCTGGACGCCCTGCAGGTACTAAAGAGGCTGGGCTATTCCGTACCGGACAATGTATGGCTGTGCGGGTTTGACGACTCTCCCGAATCAAAGATCGTTACGCCTTCACTTACCACCATCCATATACACAGCCAGATCATGGGATTCTCTGCGGTGAATCTGTTGATGTCCCGTATCAGCGAGCCATCTTTGAATTACCGCACCGTGCATACGGAAACAGATCTGATCTACCGGGAATCTACGGGAGACTAACTTTTTACAGGATTTTTGGCGTTAAATATCAGTAACCTTAGGAGGGATATTATGAGTAATTTATTTAACCTGGACGGTCCGGTTCTGCAATTCATCAACAAAATTGTATACAGCGTATATCTGAATATTTTGTGGTTTATCTGCTGTATCCCTGTTGTGACGATCGGCGCGTCCACCACCGCGCTTTTCTATGTCACGCTAAAAATGTCAAAAAACGAAGAAGGCA
Organism: uncultured Lachnospiraceae bacterium; assembly: GCA_946566415.1. Classification (GTDB taxonomy): domain Bacteria; phylum Bacillota; class Clostridia; order Lachnospirales; family Lachnospiraceae; genus Allocoprococcus. The sequence continues at coordinate 1,709 of CAMNWW010000183.1, forward strand.
ATATCACAAAAGCGTTTTTCCGCTCTTTCAAGGATAATTTCAGACAAGGCTCTGTAATATGGCTGATCCTTCTTGCATTGGGAATCATCCTTGGCGCCGACGGATACATCCTGTATCATATGCGGTTTGAGAACGTGTTCTGGACACTCTGCACCGCTGTTTTTTGTGTCGCCGCAGTCTCCTACGCCATTGTCCTGATGTATATCTTCCCACTCCTTGCAAGATTCAATAATACGACCGGCGCCATGTTTAAAAACGCGCTGTTTATCGGCGTCCGTTTTCTGTTTTGTACCGTATTGATGGCTGTTATTTACTTTGTGATGCTGCTGATTGTAATCCGCTTCTTTACTCCGGCTGTCATTTTCGGAGAAGGCCTATGTGCATTACTCTGCTCCTATCCGCTGTCCAATATCCTGCTGCTCTGTCAGGAAAAAACCGAAGAGCATGCAAACGCCGCCTCCGAAATGCTGTAACCTTAATCGTTATGAAATAGTAAAGGAAAAAATATGAACTCCGAAAAATGCTGTTTTTCAGGTAAAGACTGTCTGAAAAGACTTTATGGGAAACAAAAAATACAGTATATTTGGGATTATTATAAGCTGCCGATTGTGATCTGCCTTATCCTCTTGTATATCATCACATATACGCTGCACGGCCATTTTTCTAAAAAAGAAATTCTGCTCTATACCGGACTTGTAAACGTCTCCGCAGGCGAACAGCTCACTGCCAGGTTAAGCGGCGGTTTCATTGATTCCGTGGACGACGACGCTTCCAAATCGGATATGAGACTATACTCGGGATTATATCTCACTGACAACCTTGACGATCCCAACCATGAATACGTCTATGCTTCCCGTATCAAAATAACCGCCTCCATTGACGATGAGCATCTGGACGTCGTAATTATGAATAAGGAAGCCTTTGACGCATTCTCACAGAACGGTTATCTTTATAATATGGAAGAGCTGTTCCGTGATTCCGATAGCCTGGCAGAATTAGAACCATATTTTGTGACTAACACAGTCATACTAAAAGACAATACCGACGACATGCTGCTTGACAGATCACTGTCTTATCAGGCAGTGACAGAAGAGTATTCTACGGGACTGCTTGTATCAGAAAAAGGGCTTTTTAAAAATGCCGGTTTTAGTGAAGACGTATATCTCGGTGTAATTAAAAATTCTCCGCGGATGGATATGGCGGCGGAATATATAAAGTATCTAATTTCACCGGAAGTCTGATCTCCACCAAAAATCCGCCCTGCGCGCTCCGACCGGCCATAGCCGTACCTTGATGCACCGCCGCGATCTGTTTCACAATGAGAAGTCCCAGACCGTGGCGTTGTTCGGTCGTGCGACCGTCGCATACCATGTAATGCGGGGCATGGTTAATTTTTTCGATCTGCTCGTCGTCCGCCCCCACGCCGTCGTCCGAGACGGTCACCTTACATTCCCCATTCTCCTTCGCAACACGGATATAGATCCTGCAGCCCTGTTCGTTGTGGTTAATACAATTCTGAATTAGATTGCCGAGCGCGCGCTTTATCAGATCTCTGTCTACATCCACCGGACAGTTCGTAAGCTCTTCATCCGTTTCCCACTCGATCGGGTATCTCCCTTCATGATCCATATTCATGAAATCTACCGCCGTCTGCCTTGCGAGCGCGATCATATTTTCTTCCTTTAATCGAATGGGCTGCATATCATACTCTAATTTGGACGCCAGGTTCAGGTCGTTCACCAGATTTTTCATCCGTCTGCTCTGTTTTACGATTATGGCGGCCTTGTCCCGGGCGGCAAAGGGCAGGGTTGTATCTTCTTCCAGTTGGGAAGCGTAACCCATAACCATCGACAGCGGCGTTCTGATATCGTGGGATACGCCTGCGATCCAGTTTGCCCTTGCCGTCTCTTTTCTGCGAAGCTGCCTGCTCTGTGACCGCAGGGTGTCCGAGGTTTTGTTGATGCTTACCGCAAGTTCGGACATAAGACCTGTTTCCTTAAGACGTTCCGGCTCTTTCGACGGCAATGCCTGGATGGCGCTTACAATTGGTTTTACAGATTTTAAAAGCCTGGAATTTGCAGCAACATAAATCACAAAAATCAAGGCGACGTTGGCTCCCAGCATAGAAAAAAACATTTTTGGAAGGTCCTCGATCAGTCCGTAATCCCAGCTCGGCCACATATGTTTCCAAAAACTGTCTTTCGGATAGCCGAGTACTGCCAGACCGTTTCCCCCTTCCCCCGTAAACGTCGGGTATCCGTCTATATAGCCCCTGGTCAGTCCTGCGATATCGGAAAACGTGTATGACATGGGTACGCTCCCCGGCAAATTCTCCGTCCGCCAGATCACTTGTCCTGTATTGTTGTCTATGAAAACGGCCCAGACCCCCGAGTCTTCCAGTTCATCGGCAATATCATCCGGCAGAACATAACTTTCTCCTTCTGTCTTCTGCAGTTTATCCGCGACCTCCTCCGCAGTTTTCCAGGGACGGGCATTAGGAAGCTGCCTAAAGGTGTATACACCTAGCAGGACGATATTCAGAAGAAGGATCAGCGCCGCGGACAGGATTCCGATACCTACGAACCGCCGGATCAGTTTCGGTATGCTCTTCATATCACTCTCCCCCTGTCATCAGCTTGTATCCCAGACCTTTGACTGTGATCAAAGACACCGGGCGGGAAGGATTCACCTCAATTTTTTCTCTGATTCGGCGGATGTGGGCCATAAGGGAATTTTCATATCCAAAAGGATTCTCCCCCCACGCCGCTTCACACAAAGCGTCGATCGTCACGATCCTCCCCGCGTTACGATACAAAACGGTCAAAATATCATACTCTTTTGCCGTAAGAGCAATATGTTCCCCAGCCTTTACCACCTCGGCGCGGTCAAAATCAATCTCACTGCCGCAAAGTTTGACAAGCGGATTTTCCCCCTTATAAGTCCTCCGCAGAATCGCCGTCATACGGAAGACCAGCTCCTTTGGCAGAAATGGTTTTACAATATAATCATCCGCCCCCAGGCCGAAACCCTTAAGCCTATCCTCGTCCTCGCCCCGGGCGGTCAGAAAAAGTATCGGATATTCATCCTTCTGTCTCAGCCGTTCCATCAATGAGAATCCGTCCCCGTCCGGCAGCATGACGTCGAGAACGGCGATCTCTGGTTTTACTTTCCCCGCCTTATCCAGCGCTTCTTTGACTGTTCCCGCTGTTTCTATATTATAGAAACCTTCCGCCTCCAAAATAGATACCAGCATCTTCAAAATCTCCTGTTCGTCGTCCACCAACAGGATCCGTTTATTCTTTAAATATTCAAGCTCCATCATACCACTCCCTTCTAATATTAAGAGTTACCCGACAAATGAGTCCACCGTCGATTTTTCCGTGCTTTGCACTCCCAAA
>CAMNWW010000184.1 GCA_946566415.1 uncultured Lachnospiraceae bacterium
ACGGATTGTTCCGCGCTTTGCGCTCCCACATCTACGCTCCGCTTCGGTCGGCACTGAATGTCCACTGGACATTCAGTGCCCTGCCCAATATGAGGATATCGTGGAGCTTACTCCCCACTTTTATCCTCATATTGGGACCCTGGCATCATAAAATGAGTTGCCCGACAAATGAGTCCACCGTCGATTTTTCCGTGCTTTGCACTCCCAAAATCGACGAAAACATTCGCAATTCGCTCATTTTTCTGCGAAAAATGGCTTCTTGCTCATGTTTTAGCGGAACCCATAGACATAAAAATACATGCTAGCATGTATTTTTATGTCCATTTGTCCCTTGGCTCATATTATAAATATCGGCTCACTTTGAAATGTTGTAACAAAAGAGAGGAGAATTATCATAAATTCACAAAATCTACCATAAAAAAATTTTAATTATATTATAAAAACACCAAATTTTACTTTGTTTTGCCATTATGATAAACTTAAATTAAATGAAAAGCAAGATAAGGCAGTGAATAGACAAAGGAGGAGATATACAAGATGGAAAAAAGTAATATAAAGTATCAAGCGTATATTGATATATTGAAGGAAGAACTGGTGCCTGCAATGGGATGTACAGAGCCGATCGCACTTGCCTATGCAGCTGCGACAGCAAGAAGTGTTTTAGGTGAAATTCCTGAGAAGGTTCTGATCGAGGCAAGCGGAAGTATTATTAAAAATGTAAAATCTGTTATCGTACCGAATACGAATCATCTGAAAGGGATTCCGGCAGCGGCGGCGGCAGGAATCATCGCAGGGAAACCGGAACGTGAGCTGGAGGTTATCGCGGAAGTTACTGAAGAGCAGATCGCGCAGATGAAGGAATTTATGGAAAAAGCGGATATCCAGGTTGAGCATATTGATAATGGGATCACATTCGATATCATTGTCACACTCCGCAAGGGAGAGGATTACGCTAAGGTGCGGATCGCAAATTACCACACCAATATTGTCCTGATCGAGAAGAACGGTGAAGTGCAAAAAGAGATTGAGGTCGAAGGAGAGTCTGAAGAAGGCCTTACAGACAGAAGCCTTTTGAATATGAAAGATATTTATGACTTCGCGGAGACGGTGGATATTGCAGATGTCAAAGAAGTACTGGGCCGGCAGATCGAGTATAACATGGCGATAGCGGAAGAAGGAATCAAGGGAGATTACGGGGCAAATATTGGTTCAGTCCTTCTTGATATCGGCGGAGATTCTCTGCCTGTCCGTGCAAAAGCAATGGCGGCGGCAGGATCTGACGCGAGGATGAATGGCTGCGAGCTTCCTGTAATCATCAATTCGGGCAGCGGCAATCAGGGGATGACCGCGTCGATCCCGGTTGTTACATACGCAAAGGAGATGGGGGTTTCAGAGGAGAAGATGTACCGTGCGCTTGCGCTGTCTAACCTGACGACCATCCACCAAAAGACACCGATCGGACGTCTGTCCGCATACTGCGGCGCTGTCAGCGCAGGAGCAGGAGCAGGAGCGGGAATCGCATATCTGCATGACGGCGGCTACGAGGCGGTCGTTCATACTGTAGTAAATGCTGTCGCGATCGTTTCGGGAATTGTTTGCGACGGTGCGAAAGCATCATGCGCGGCGAAGATTGCTTCCGCAGTAGAGGCCGGAATCTTCGGTTATCAGATGTATACGCACGGGCAGGAGTTCGTAGGCGGAGACGGAATCGTTACAAAGGGTGTGGAGGCCACACTGAAAAATGTAGGGCGTCTTGGCAAACAGGGAATGAAAGAAACGAATGAAGAGATCATCCGTATTATGACCGGAACGAGCTGCTAAAAGGCATGATTTAACGTAAAAAGGATACACGATGCGATTCTGTGAACAGGGCGGCACGTGTATCCTTTTTAAAGTTTTTCCGAATAGAAAAAACAGCTTACAACATATGATCGGGGGAAATGGTGTAAACTGTTTTTCCTATAATTTCATTAAAGGAGAAATGAAAATAAAAAGTATCAAAATACTGAAAACGTCTTAAATTGTGTACTGTTAAGTCATATCCTTAACTTGTTAATATAATATCATTCTTTTTTTAAAATGTAAAGTCGTAAAAAAGACAAAACTGCCAAAAGATAAAAGCATATTTTAGTCAAACTGACGAAAAAAGGAAAAAAGCTAGTATGAACTGCGGCTGTGGTATAGTATAAAAGAGTACTTGATGGGGTTGTATAAATCAGAAAGAAGGGAACAGGATGAAAGAATTTGTAGAACTTAGAGATGTACGTAAGATTTACCGAATGGGAGAGATTGAAATAGCCGCTGCAAACGGCATTGATTTTACAATAAAAGAAGGAGAATTTGCCGTGGTAGTCGGACCGAGCGGAGCGGGAAAGACTACGGTACTCAACATTCTGGGCGGAATGGATACGGCGACTTCCGGACAAGTGTGGATCGACGGAGAGGATGTGGCGAAATACAGCGCCCGGCGCCTGACGTCTTACCGGAGAGACGATATCGGTTTTGTCTTTCAGTTTTATAACCTGATCCCTAACCTTACCGCGCTGGAGAATGTGGAGCTGGCGCTCCAGATCTGCAAAGATCCTTTGGACGCAGCCGCCGTTCTGGAGGATGTAGGGCTGAAAGACCGGCTGAATAATTTTCCGGCCCAGCTCTCCGGCGGGGAACAGCAGAGGGTATCCATCGCAAGAGCGCTTGCCAAGAATCCAAAACTTCTTCTCTGCGACGAACCGACGGGGGCGCTGGACTATAATACAGGCAAATCCATCTTAAAACTTCTCCAGGATACATGCAGGAATCGCGGGATGACGGTGATCCTGATTACACATAATCAGGCGATTGCGCCGATGGCGGACCGGGTGATCAAGATGAAAAACGGCAAAGCCGCATCGATTGTCACAAATCCGGCTCCGGTTTCAGTGGAGATGATCGAATGGTAGTGAAAGGGCAGAAAAACACAATGAAAAAAAACGTGCTTCGGAAAGATTTTTTTATGGAAATACGAAAATCGATGGGACGTTTTATTTCCATCTTTTTTATCGTGACGCTCGGCGTGGCGTTTTACTCTGGGATTCGTGCGTCTGAGCCGAGCATGCGTGTTTCAGGAGATTCATACTTTGATAAACTGGATCTTATGGATATTAAAGTCATGGGAAGTATGGGGCTGACCAAAGAAGATATCCAAGCGATGGAACTTGTAGACGGCATCGAACTGGCGGAGGGCGCTTACAGCAAAGATGTGCTCTGTCCTGCCGGGGATACGGAAAAAGTGGTGCATATCCTTTCGGTCGGCAAAAATTTTAATACAGTACAGGTCAAAGAAGGACGTCTTCCCCAGAAGGAAGGAGAATGTCTTTTGGACGAAGACTTCCTATTATATGATGATTATCAGATCGGCGATACGATTACGTTTCGTTCAGGGGATGAGAATCCTTTGACGGACAGCCTTGTTACCGATACTTTTACGATCGTGGGGATCGGCAACAGCCCGCTTTACATTTCTTTCGGACGGGGAAACAGCTTGATCGGAAACGGCGAAGTCAGCGGATTCGTTTTGACAGACGAGTCTTCTTTTGATATGGATGTTTATACCGAAGCTTATGTGAGGGTAGAAGGATTAAAAGAGAAGACGGCGTTTACCGAGGAGTATGCCGGTCTGTCGGACGCGGCGGTTTCTGCTCTGGAAAAGATCGAGGAAGAGCGCTGCCAGATCCGGCGCAGCGAGATTCTGGCGGAGGCGGATGAAGAGATTTTTGACGCGGAGAATACTGTAAATGAAGAATCCGAGAAACTTGACGAGGCGCGCCAGGAACTCGAGGAGGCAAAGAGCACGGCGGCCAGGGAGCTGGAAGATGCCAGGCAGGCTCTTGTGGAAGCCCGGGAGAAGCTGGAAAGCTCTAAGAGGCAGATTGCAGACGGGGAAGCCCAGCTTGCAGAAGGAAAGGAAGAGCTTAAGAAACAGCAGAAGACTTTGGAGGAGGCGGAGATAGAGTACGGGAACGGAGCCGCAAAGCTTTCGGCAAAAGAGGAGGAATGGAAGGAAGGACAGAGTAAATACCTCCAGGAATATCACCGGTATATGCCGGTCATTTCCGCCGGAAAAGAAGAAATTGAAAAAGGAAAACAGCAGATTGCCGAAGGAAAGAAACAGGCGGAAGAAGGCATTCAGACTATAAATGCAGCGCTGGAGCCGCTTACTGCCCTGGAAGGAGGGCTCCAGGCGGCGGAAGAAGGCATTGCACAGCTCGAAGGACAGATAAGCCTGATCGAAAACAGTATCGTGGATGGGGATACGAAATATAACGCATACAGCCAGATCGCGGAAGAAGACAGGACGCAGGAACAGAAAGACTTTCTGTCCGTCTGGCAGGAAGAAAAGGCGTCCCTTGTCGGGCAGAAGGCGGTCCTGGAACAAAAAAGCCAGGAGCTGATACAGCAGCAGGCGTATCTTATCCAACAAATGCAGGGAGCAGGATTTGCAGACGCGGCGGCTCTGGGAAGTCAGATCGCTTACTTAAAAACCCAGAAGGAGAACGCTGAGGAAGGGCTTTCGGAACTAGAAAAACAGGAAGAAAAGCTTCTTGAAAATGAACGCGGTCTTTTGGAACAGGAGCAGAAAATCCTGGCGGCGGGCGAAGAACTGCAGCAAGGACGCAACCAGCTCGATATGGCAAAGGAACAGCTGGCAGAGGCGAAAAAACAGATCGACAGCGGCGCTTCTCAGCTTAACGCAGCATGGAAGCTGATTGAGAGCAAGGAACAGACGCTTGCAGAAGGAAAAACAGAGCTGGCAAAAGGGCAGCAAGAATTTTTGGACGGACAGGACGAGTATGAAAAAGCCGCATGGGACGCGGCGGTCCAGATTGCGGACGGGGAAAAACAGATCGCGGACGGGGAGGAGCAGCTTACGCAGGCAAAGCAAGAGATTGCCGACGCAAAAGCAGAGATCGAGAAGATCGAGAATCCCAGG
>CAMNWW010000185.1 GCA_946566415.1 uncultured Lachnospiraceae bacterium
CGCACCTGCGCGGCGTCACTTCATAACGGGCGGTATCAAACAGATAAAATTCAAATTCCGGTCCAATCACCATGCGGTCGGCAATTCCGGTTTCCTTCATATATTCGACCGCACGGAGGCTTACATTCTTCGGATATTGGTCAAAGGGCTTGTTCTCCCCTTTTCCGATTGTACAGACATTGCCGCACATCGTTAACGTCGGCACTTCGGCAAATGGATCCACGTAAGCGGTATCCGGATCCGGAAGGAATACCATATCGCTTTTTTCAACGGGAGCATATCCATAGTTGGAACCGTCGAACCCGATGCCGTGGATAAAAGTATCCTCCCCGAAACGCTCTACCGGAATAGTGATATGACGCCACCTGCCATCGATATCCGTCATCTTGAAATCGATCATACGGATTTGCTTTTCTTCGCATAATTTTTGAATCTCCCCAATCTTGTTCTCGTTCATTGTCCTTCTCCTTTCATTTCGCCTTTTGCGTCGGCAGGGCGCAGCCATGCCAGATACTTACAGTATACCACAGGCGACGAGAAATTTCTGGAAAATTCAGTTTTTATGTAAGAAAATATGTTCTCAGCGCGTAGAGAAGAGGCAGAAAATGCCGATTGTCAAGATGCATGAAATGTATTAAAATGAATCAAAGGCATACCTTTATACTTTACAGTACGACGTGTCCCAAAAAACGAGGACGGGAAGAAGGAAATGCCCAAGGGCATACCTCTGTGTCCAAAAAAGCATGGACGGGAAGAAGGAAATGCCCAAGGGCATACCTCTATGTCCAAAAAAGCATGGACGGGAAGAAGGAAATGATGGAAGGCAAAGAAAAGAGAGAATTATGGGATGTATATACTAAGGAACGCATCAAGACGGGGAGATATCATGTAAGGGGCGAAAAGATGCCAAAAGGCGATTATCACTTAGCTGTCCATGTTTGTATCATGAACAGTAAAAATGAAATGCTCATACAGCGCCGTCAGCCGTTCAAATATGGATGGCCCAACATGTGGGACCTAACGGTGGGCGGTTCTGCGGTGGCAGGTGATACGAGCAGCCAGGCGGCCGAGAGGGAACTTTTTGAAGAATTGGGTTTAAAAATAGATTTATCCAACAAAGTGCCGAGTTTTACGATAACATTTCCGGAAGGTTTCGACGACTTTTATATAGTAAAACAGGAGGTCGAAGTATCGGAATTAGTACTTCAAAAGGAGGAAGTGCAGGCGGTAAAATGGGCGGGAAAAGAAGAAATCCTGAGGATGCAGGAAGAGGGGACGTTTGTGCCCTATTGGTTTTTGGACAAGCTGTTCGATCTGGATACCTGGTACGATACTTATCGCAATGAAAATTCAAAGATCAGGGTTGGTTATGCCAAAGCAAAAAATATCAATTCGTGGATGAGTCTGGCAGAAGTTGTGCGGGATGAGTTCCCTGGGCTTGAAACAGAGGAGAAGATGCTGGAATACAGAGATACAGTGATAAAGAATATAGAAAGAGGCACAGCGGTCTACGCGGTGTTTGGCAATATGGTGGTGGGAGTTCTTTTATTTTCAAGGAAAAGTAATACGCTTAGCTGCGTGGCGGTTCATCCGGAATTTAGACGCAGACGGATCGCATCAAGAATGTTTGCGCGGATGCTCGTGGAGATGGATAAGAGCCGTCCGATTGCGGTGGAAACGTTCCGGGCAGAAGACCCCAGGGGGGATGCGCCCAGAGCTTTCTATGAAAAGATGGGATTTGCAGAAGGGGAATTAAGCTTATCCAAGGAAGGATACCCACTTCAGAAATTTTATTTCCATACCTTGTGAAACACATCGCCGAATAGGCGATTCGATTCACGGGTCCCGAATGCAGTTGCACGAGGGACGGACAGTGAAGCAGAAAAGAGGGCGGGAGGAACGATGCAGATAGAGATTCAAGATGATTTTGACTTAGAAAAGATTTCATCGTGCGGGCAATGCTTCCGAGTAAAGTTTTATGACGACGGGACATACCGGTTCATAACCGGAGACCATATCATTCGTATACGGAAGAGCGGTGAAAATACATATGAAGTTTCCAGCAATGAGAATGAGTGGAATAAGATATGGAGAACGTATTTTGATCTGGGAAGGGATTATAGGAAGCTGCGGGAGCAGGAAGGCAAAAAGCATCCCTTCGTGCAGGAGGCGGTAGAATGCGGGCGGGGGCTGAGGGTTCTGCGCCAGGATCCATGGGAAATGCTGGTCACGTTCATTATTTCACAGAGAAAAAGTATTCCAGCTATCGCAAAAGCGGTGGAACTTTTAGCGGAAAAATATGGACATTTGGTCGAAACAGAATGCGACAGAGCCATGTCGTTTCCGACACCGGAAGAATTACAGGAAGTAACAGAGGAGGAGCTGAGGGAGTGCGGGCTAGGATACAGGGCGCGGTATGTGTACGACGCGGTCGATAAAGTGGCATCCGGCAAGCTTGACCTGACGGCGATTGCAGATCATGAAGACGCCTTGCTGTTTCAGGAGCTTCTGACGGTTTATGGGGTTGGGAAAAAAGTTGCGGATTGTGTGTGCTTGTTTGGTTATGGCAGGACAGCCAGAGCGCCGGTCGATGTATGGATAGCCAGGGCCATCCGGGAAGAATGCGGAGGAGAGAATCCGTTTCCGCTTTTTGGCGGGGACGCCGGTATCATACAACAGTACATTTTCTATTATAAAAAGAATATTTCGGTTCGGGCCGGTACAAATTGATTCTTGGAATATCTTATGGTAGAATAAATAAAGGAGATAAAAACAGGAGGTAGGATGATGAAACAAGGTAGGGACGGCAGGCGGCTTAGAAGAGCAGGTGTTTTCCTGATGGCAGCGGTAGTTATGTTTGCGGCGGCAGGGTGCGGGAAGAAGGCGACACCCCAGAATCTATTTGCAGATATGCAGAACAATACAAAAGATATGAAAGCGGTTGAAGCCACACTGAAAATGGGAATGTCGATGTCGGAAGGTTCTTCTAAGATGGAGATGGGCATGGACATAGATATGGAAAGCACCATGGATCCGGAGGCGGTCCATATGGCCGGAGAGATCAAGATCAATATCAGTGGTCTGGATATGGGGACGGATATCGAAGTTTACCAGGTAAAGGAAGACGGAGAAGACATCATGTATATGAACCTCATGAATGAGTGGATGCGCTCCAAACCTGATACGGCGGGACAGGCTTTCGATTTCAAGAGCATAGACACTATGAAAAGTCTTGCGAAGCTGGCGGATGAATTTGAACTGTCGGAGGAGACGGTGAAGGTTGAAGGAAAAGAATGCTTTGAGCTGACGGGGGTTATCAAAGGAGATGTTTTCAAGGACATCATGAATAAAGAGTTTCTGGATTCCTTTGGAGTCGGGGAGCTGATAGATGAAGATGACATCGCGAAGATGGAAGTTCCCTGTACGATCGATATTTCCAGAGAAGATATTCTTCCGGTGCGTATGTATATGGATATGAAGGACGCGGTCGGGGCGATCGGCGGGGAAGAACTGGGCGATGTAACGGTCGATGAATATTATATGGAGATTTTATATACATCGTTTAATAAGACGGACAAGATTGAAGTTCCGGCCAATGTGAAGGAATCCGCGACCGATGTGACGGAGGGGCTTGAAGACGCGCTTGAGGACGATCTGGAAAATAGTCTTGGAGGAGGAACAGGCGCATCCGCAGGTTCAGGGGAGCCTTTGCAGCGGGCGGAGCAGAGCGCGGAGCTTGGCAGCAGTTGGGACAGCTATACGGTACAGTTAAATGATAAAGTGATTACTTTTCCCTGCACTATTGCAGATGTAGAAGCGGCAGGTATAAAACTGGATACAGACTACACCCCTTTGGATACGACGGTAAGCGCGGGGGATTATGAGCTGGGATTTTTTATGGATGATAAAGGAAACGAGATAGCGTTTGAGATCAGTAATTCCGGCAGTTCTGATCTGCCGCTTAACGAATGCCTGGTGACGGGGATCACCGTTGGAGATTACGACCTGTCGTACGGCGGGCTGACGGTTGTTCTGCCGGGCGGCGTACAGATGGGGATGACTAAGGAAGAAGTGCTGGCCCTTTATGGTGAGACAGAGGATGTTTATGAAGGCGACACGAAACATATGTATACCTGGAGCGATCCGGATGATTTTTACAAATATTGTGAAATTGACTTTGACGCGTCTACGGGTAAAGTAGTTTCCATGGTACTTACCTGCACAGAGTTCTAGGCTATATTGTAAAGGAGTCCCCAAAAAGGGTGAAATAAATTGAAAAGACCTTGACTTTGCCATGTCGTTATGGTAAACTATCCTCGCGAATGGAAGTTATAGGTCTTTTTTTTTATGCCTATTTTTAACACGCAGAGATGTTCCTGAAAAGGGAAGGGATACCTGAACCCTACCGCCTGTCCGGCGATGGAGTTCATAAGAAATAAGAACATAGAAGCGAGGTGGAAGTTGTGCGTACAAGAATCACATTGGAATGTACAGAATGCAAGCAGCGGAACTACAACATGACAAAGGATAAGAAAGCTCATCCGGCGCGCATGGAGACGAAAAAGTATTGTAAGTTCTGCAGGTCACACACATTGCACAAAGAAACGAAGTAACCGTTGCAAAGGGGTGAATGACGTGAGCGGAAAGACGACTCAGAAAAAAAGCTGGTTCAAAGGTCTTAACAAAGAGTTTAAGAAAATCGTTTGGCCAGGCAAGGTAGAACTTGCAAAACAGACAGTGGCGGTTGTTTCTGTGTCAGTAGTGCTTGGAGTTATCATTGCATTGATTGACTTCATGATTCAGCATGGTGTTGATATTCTTGTCAATCTGGGCTGATTAGAACTGCATGCAAGAAAGGTGATTTTATGTCAGAGGCAAAATGGTACGTAGTTCATACTTATTCAGGGTATGAGAACAAGGTAAAGGCAAACATTGATAAGACAATCGAGAACA
>CAMNWW010000186.1 GCA_946566415.1 uncultured Lachnospiraceae bacterium
TACGCCCCATCCCGGGGACCATACGGTTACATTCCCCGGTGTGAAAATGCCCCAGCAGATCTCCCGCTGTGCGGATCGCATTGCCGATGCTTTCTTCTTCGATGTTCATGTGGAATGTGTCCAGCATCACTTTGACATTATCAGCCTCTTTCTCCAGCTCGCGGACATTTTTCACAAAGCTTACTCCCTCTTTTGCAGTATTAAGCACATGATTCTCAAACCGGTTCAGGCATTCCATCCCCAACGTCCTAATTCCATATTCCGCCGCGGCTTTTCCCATTTTAGCGACTCCTTCGACGCCTCTCTCCCAGTCTCCTTTTTTATCAACGGAGCCGTTATAGTTGATCGGCCAGCAGGAATACAACGCCCCTCCGATCAGATCTGAGCCTATTTTTTCCATCCGCTCAAAAAGCTTCTTATAAAACTCCAGCGCATGCTCCCGTACCGCCCGATCAGGGGACGCTATGTTATTTTCCCTCGCCGGACCGTATCCCACTGTGATGCGTACATGATTTTCTTCGGCGCACTGTCTTAAATCCTTTAATTGTGCCTCCGTATATTCTGGAAGCGGTCCTGCCGCGATCTCCATGATATCGAAGCCCAGAGCCGCCGCTTTTTTTATATAATAGTTATAGTCGCCTTCCCATTCATGCTCCCAGTAAGCGTAATAAATACCGTGCTGCATAAAAATCTCTTCCTTTCATCAGTCTTTTTTCTTGCCGCTCTTTTGCGAAATCTTCACATTAAAAACAAGAACCAGGAGAAGGGCCGCGCCCCATATCAGATCTCTATAGTAATTACTGATTGTCGGAAATTGGTTCAGGTAAGAGGAAAGCAACTGCAGTATAACGACCGCAAAGGCGATTCCCGACAATCTGCCTGCTCCTCCGTTCGGATTGATCCCGCCAAGCACCGCTACAAGGATGGTCTGCATCGTATAGCTGGTTCCAAAATCCGCCTTCGCAGAATTAAGGCGTGACAAACTGATAAGTCCTGCAATGCCTGCCAAAAGTCCTGACAACATATAGCATTTTATGACCGTCGTATTCACATGAATTCCCGCAAACCTAGCCGCCTTTTCACTTGTGCCTGCCAGATAGGTCCTTGTTCCGAATTTTGTCTTCCCCATAAGGCATACCAGCGCTACGGTACATATGATAAAAATGAGGAAAGGAAGCGGTATATTCAATAAGGTAAGGCTCGACAACAGTTCGATCTGTCCTTGGGTGGATACAGTGCTCCCGCCAGAGAGTACCACCGAAATGCCCATAAACAGTTCATAGCTCCCCAGCGTCGCAAGCATTGGAGGAATGTGAAAATAACTGATTAAAACTCCGTTAAACGCCCCGCAGAGAAGTCCTACGCAAAGCGCCGCCAGGCATCCGACAGCAACGTTTCCCGGCAGATTCATCTGAAAGATAAGCCCCGCACAGATTCCGCTTAAATTCGCCACGTACACGGTAGACAGATCGATCCCTCCGCTTATCATGCAGATTCCCATTCCAAGAGACATCAGTCCATATTCCGTGAGCTGCTTTCCTATCGACTGAAAATTACTTAGATTGACAAATGACGCTGATTTTGTAACCCCTGTTACAATCAATAGTACAACCAAGATAATCATCAAACGCCTCACGTTTTCATCAAAAGGAAGTGTCTTTTTCTTCTGTCCTATTGTCTTATCCATTTTCTATGCCTCCTTTTTTCTGCGTACTGCAAATGGATTACTTGCCCTTTGCGCCTGCATCGCTGAGATCGCCGTTCCGATAATGATGATCGCGCCGACCACGACCTTTTCCCAATATACAGAGATACCGAACAAGATCAGGCTGTTGCTTACCATTGTGAGCAAAAATGTACCTAAAAGACATCCCTTGAGTGTTCCGATGCCGCCGGACATCCGGGTACCTCCGAGGATCACCGCCGCAATAACCAGCATCTCTGCGCCGGCATATTCGTTCGGCATATAGAAATATGACATCATCGCATAGCATAATCCTGCGATCGCCGCTATCCCGCCGTTTACCACATAGACGCCAAAACGCACCTTTTTGACATTGATACCTGCACGCTCGGCGCTGATTTCATCCCCTCCAAGCGCATAAACACTTCTTCCGACCATCGTATAGTTCAGAATAAAATAAGCGGCCGCATAAAGTACGATCATGATGATAAAAGTCCCGGGAAGCGCCGAACCAAGACCGGATGACTCGTTCTTCACCGTAGCGATATTAACCTTGCTCAGCGCATACAGTTTCTCTGGAAGCTCCGTACGCCCGGCTTCAAATGCTCCGAATAGGATACCGCTGCAGATTGATGACGTTCCCAGCGTCACAATCAGGCTGTTAAACCGGTATCTCACAATAAAGAAACCGTTGATACACCCAATCAGGCATCCTGTAATGACGGCGATAAGAAATACTGGAACAACTCCCAGGCTCCACGTATTTCCTGCCAGAACCGCTATATATGCGGACAACGCCGCGATCAGTGGGAAGGATACGTCCGCCCCGGTGCTCACAAAACTCAAAAGAGCACAAAGAGCATAGATTCCAGGGACTATCATCGACCTTACAAGATCCATGAGATTATTACTGGTGAAAAACTGACCGGACCGGATCTGAATAATTACTGCGAATACGATAATGATGCAAAGTATGTAAAACTCTGTCTGTTTGACTACTTTCTTTATCTTTTTATCCATTTTTTCCCCTCCTAAGCTGTCACCTTGTACAGATTCTCGTTGTTCAGCTCTTCGCCTTTCAGCTCGCCTGCAAATTTTCCTGCCTTCATGATAATCGCCCTATCACAAAGAGCCGACACTTCTGCCACATCGTCGGAGACTACCAAAACCGCCATTCCGTTTTTTGCCAACCCCCTCAAAAGCTTATGGATATCATACTTCGCGCCAATGTCCACACCGACCGTCGGACCATTGAGGATCAGAACCTTCGGCTTCGTTGCCAGGCATCTTGCAAGCACTACCTTTTGCTGATTTCCTCCGGACAACGTTGAAACAGGAAGGGTGTGATCCTTTGTCGCAACGCCGATATCGTCCACCCAGGACTGCGATAATGTCTTTTCATCATCTTCTTTTAAAACGCCCGCCATTTTTGCCAGAGCGTCCAAACATGTTACGGAAATATTTTTGTAGATTGGCTGCGGCAGGAACAGCCCTTCCGTGAGTCTGTCCTCCGGGACAAGCGCAATTCCACATTTTTGTGCTTCTGATACAGAATTCAGCCGTACTTCCTTCCCTTCCAGGAAGATACTTCCCGCAAACGGTTTCAGCATACCGGACAGCGCCAGGCTGAGTTCTGTCCTCCCACTCCCCAACTGCCCTACGATTCCTAGTACCTCCCCTTCATGGAGATCGAAACTGATATTCTCGAATCCCGGGGCCGACAGGTTTTCTGTCTTCAGCATAGATTTCCTCTCCTCAAAGGATATCTTTTCCTTTTCCGGGACCGCGTCAAAATTCCTCCCGGTCATATAGTACGTGAATTTTTCTTCATTCATCTCCTGGATCGGGCAGCTATGCACATTTTCTCCACTTCTCAAAATAGTAATACTGTCCGATATTTCAAAGACTTCGTCCAGTTTGTGGGATACGAACAGAATCGTAATACCCTCCTTCTTCAATTCGTTGATAATCGCAAACAAACGTTTTACCTCTTTGCTCGTAAGGGCGGTCGTCGGTTCATCCATGATAATCAGCTTTGCATTATGTAAGAGCGCCCTGGAGATCGCAATCAGTTGTTTATCCGCGACCGACAGGGATTCCACCCGTGCGTCCAGATCCACGTTAAAATTTATCTTCCTGACCGCTTCTTCCGCAATTTTCCTGTATTCTTTTTTATTTACGAATTTTTTCTTTTCCGCAAGGACCTGGTTAAAAGCCAGATTTTCCATGACCGTCAGGTTCGGGAAAATGGAAAAATCCTGGTAGATGACCTGGATTCCAGCGGAAATCGCTTCTGCAGTATTCAGGTTCGCGTATTCTTTACCGTCAATTTCAATTGTTCCTCCGTCCGGCTTGTAAAATCCAGATATTACTTTAATGATTGTGGATTTTCCGCACCCGTTCTCCCCCGCAAGACAATGTATTTCTCCTTTTTTGATCGTCAGATCGACGCCTTTCAGCGCGTGAACGCCGCCAAAAGATTTTTTGATGCCTTTTACACACAACACATTCTCTTTCATGTCTTCGCCACATCCTTTCAAGACAGCTTATTTATTATCGGACGGCTGTGCAAAACGCCTGAACGTTTCACGCCAAACCGTCCAAATTCGCTTTTTAGAAATCATAGTCCCCGATATTCTCTTTTGTTAAGATCAACGGTGCGTTTCCTAGAAGACATCTGTTCTTTCCTTCTACCATCTGGACATTCTCATATCCTTCGCAGCCAAGATCCGCGCCTTCTCCTACTTCCTTTCCGGCAAGTATCTGATAGGCCACGTTACACATCGCATATCCTGCCAGGGCCGGATCCCAGAGGCAGACGGAATCAATCGTTCCATTATTTACATAATCCTTGCACGCGTTCGGAGTCCCTACGCCGACGATGGATACCTGCTCTCCAAGAGCCAGTTCCTCGACCGCCTGGGCCTCTCCCAGAATATCAACAGATGCTGCGCCGGTAAATCCTGCAAGGTCGTTGTTCGCTTTCAAAAGCTCTTTTGCTTTCTGATACGCCGTGTCCACCTTTTCAGAAGATTCTGCGGACGGTACGGTATCATTGATCAGTTCCATGTCCGGATAATTCTCTTTCTGATATTCATATTCCGCGTTAGAATATTCCATATGGGTCGTCGATGTAGTGTACGCCACCATCTGCGCATACTTGCCCTTTTCGCCCATCGCTTTGGCAAGCTCCTGCATCATCGTTTGTCCGAATGACTCCGCTGTAAACGCTTCTACATCAAAAAGCGTATTG
>CAMNWW010000187.1 GCA_946566415.1 uncultured Lachnospiraceae bacterium
GACCAGCGGTCCTATTGTTACAGGGAAACCGAGTGCGGGAGACGCTACTCCACAGGGAGTCTATCTTATTAAATACTGCCAGCGCGGGGCGACCTTGCGGGGACCGAAACAGCCGGACGGGAGTTATGAGTGGGAATCCCCGGTGTCTTTCTGGATGCCGTTCAACGGTGGAATCGGGCTTCATGACGCACCATGGCAGGCGGCGTTCGGCGGAAACCGTTACCTGACTCACGGCTCACATGGATGTGTGAACCTGCAGTACGATGCGGCACAGACTATTTTTAATAATGTACAGGCGGGAACGCCGGTAGTATGCCATTATTAGATATAAATCGCCTGACGGCGATGAGATTGGAGGAACCTCCTCGCATACACTCGGAGTACCTGATATAAATCGCCTGGCGGCGATGGAACTGGAGGAACCTCCTCGTATACACTCGGAGTACCTGATTTAAATCGCCTGACGGCGATGAGATTGGAGGAAATATGTATGAATTGATAAAGCGGGACGGCTCTGCCAGACGAGGCCGCCTGCACACAGTACATGGGGTCATTGAGACCCCTGTATTTATGAATGTGGGAACAGCAGCGGCGATCAAAGGCGCTGTCTCTACGATGGATTTAAAGGAGATCGGGACACAGGTAGAACTATCCAATACATACCATCTTCATGTACGTCCGGGGGATGATGTGGTCAAAAAGTTGGGAGGGCTCCACCGCTTTATGGCATGGGACAGACCAATCCTTACAGATTCCGGCGGTTTTCAGGTGTTTTCTTTGGCAGGACTTAGGAAAATACGTGAGGAGGGGGTGTATTTCAATTCCCATATAGACGGAAGAAAGATTTTCATGGGACCGGAAGAAAGTATGCAGATTCAGTCTAATCTGGCTTCTACGATCGCTATGGCGTTCGACGAATGCCCGTCAAGCCAGGCGGGGCGCGACTATATTCAGGCGTCTGTAGACCGGACGGCGAGGTGGCTTTCGCGCTGCAAGGCTGAGATGGGGCGGCTGAATGAACAGGAGGATACGATCAACCGAAAGCAGCTTTTGTTTGGCATTAATCAGGGGGCAGTCTATGAGGATATTCGTATACGGCATGCACAGCAGATCACAGAGCTTGATTTGGACGGATACGCCATCGGAGGGCTCGCCGTGGGTGAGAGCCACGAAGAGATGTACCGTATCATTGAGGCGGTAGTACCTTATCTTCCGCTCACAAAACCGATTTACCTGATGGGGGTCGGAACTCCCGCAAATATCCTGGAAGCAGTGGAACGAGGAGTGGATTTCTTTGATTGTGTGTATCCCAGCCGGAACGGGCGGCATGGTCATGTGTATACGAAGTATGGAAAACTGAATTTATTCAACGCAAAATATGAACTGGACGAGCGCCCGATCGAAGAAGGCTGTGACTGCCCGGCATGTCGGACCTACTCGCGCGCCTATATCCGTCATCTTCTCAAAGCGAAGGAAATGCTGGGGATGCGGCTGTGCGTTCTCCATAATCTTTACTATTATAATAAGCTGATGGAGAAGATACGGACCGCTATAGAGGAAGAAAGATATTCCGAGTTCAAGAGGGATACCCTGCGGATGATGGAAGGAGCGGTCATGTAAGATCGAAACCGCTGCTATGCAGCATCCTCGTCGCAAAAGCGAAAAACCGTTCACGTCGCGCCATTCGCAAAACGCACCTGCGGCGCTTCTCCGCCGCAAAGCGGCTAATTTTGCTCATTATCCGGCGCTCCCATCATCAGTCATCATCCTTTCGAGTTCTTGTGCAAGCGCAAACTCGTCAGGATAATAACTGATGTGTGAACTTTAAATGTAAAATTTTAATAAATTATGGAAATAGCTTGATGAATTTGTCGGAATTGTGTATGATAGCAATAACTGTTGTGTGATTTAGGAGGGAGACAAATATGCAGAACCCAATTGTACTTGTATTGTTCTATGTGGTAGTAATCGGAGGATTCTGGTGGCTCATGATGCGCCCGCAGAAGAAGGAGCAGAAGAGAATTCAGCTCATGCTTTCTGAGATGGAAGTTGGGGATACAATTCTTACTACCAGCGGATTTTATGGGGTGCTTATTGATATTACGGACGATGATGTGATCGTGGAGTTCGGAAGCAATAAGAACTGCCGTATTCCGATGCAGAAACAAGCGATACTGCAGGTTGAAAAACCGACGAAAGAATAAGAATTTGTGGAAAAAGCATTGCATTTTCAGAGCAGTGCTTTTATAATAAAGAAAAATGGAAACGTTACCGAAAACGTTTCCGGAGAATAAGATAAGAAGAGAGGTGTCATAATGAGAGCGAGTGGTGTACTTTTGCCGGTGGCGAGCCTGCCGTCGAAGTATGGGATAGGCGCATTTTCAAAAGATGCATATCGATTTGTGAAGATGCTGGGGGAGGCAGGACAGAGTTATTGGCAGATTCTCCCTTTGGGACCGACCGGGTATGGGGATTCTCCGTATCAGTCGTTTTCCACTTTTGCGGGGAATCCATATTTTATCAGTCTGGAGAATCTGATAAGGAAGGGCTGGCTTAAGAAAAAAGAATGCGAAGAGTGCGATTTCGGCAGTGACGACAGGTATGTGGATTATGAGAAAATATATCTGTCACGATACGGAATTTTGAGAAAAGCTTACAAAAGAAGCAATATAAAGTCTGACGAGGCGTTTAAAAAATTTTGCGAAGATCATAAAGGATGGCTGGACGACTACGCTCTATATACAGTTCTGAAAACAGAAAATGGCGGGAAGAGCTGGAGTGAGTGGGACGATAAATATCGTCTTCGGGATAAAGACGCCCTGAAAGAGTTCCGCAGACAGCATAAAGGGGACATCCGCTTCCAGAAGTTTTTACAATTTCTGTTTTATGAACAGTGGGGAGAACTGAAAGCCTTTGCAAATAGAAAAGGGATCCAGATCATAGGAGATATCCCGATCTATGTGGCGTTTGACAGCGCGGATGCATGGGCGCACCCGGAATTATTCCAGTTTGACGAAGATAAGATGCCCAGGCAGGTGGCAGGCTGTCCGCCAGATGCGTTCAGCGCTACCGGCCAGCTCTGGGGCAATCCTCTCTATGACTGGAAGAAGCATAAGGAAACCGGATACAAATGGTGGATTCAGAGGATCGACCATTGCAGAAAGCTCTATGATGTAATCCGTATCGACCATTTTCGTGGATTTGACGAATACTATGCGATTCCCTTCGGGGACGATACTGCCGAGAACGGTCATTGGGAGACCGGACCTGGAATGGATATTTTCCGGGCGGTTCAAAAAGAGCTGGGTGAAGTGAAGATCATCGCGGAGGATCTGGGATTCCTTACAGATTCTGTGCTGAAGATGGTGGAAGACTCAGGATTTCCGGGGATGAAAGTGTTGGAATTTGCGTTTGACTCCCGGGAGCCGAGTAATTATCTTCCCCATAATTATGGAAAGAACTGTGTCGTTTACACTGGTACGCATGATAATGAGACTCTGGCGGGATGGTACACAGACCTTAATAAAGCGGACCTGAAATTTGCAATGAAGTATATGGGGAGAAAATCTCTTCCTGTGAAGGAGGCGGTGTGGGAGATCATCCGTATGGCCCAAAGCTCGACGGCAGATACGTGTATCATCCCGATCCAGGATTATCTGTGTCTGGGGAATGAAGCCCGTATCAATCACCCGTCTACGCTTGGCGGGAACTGGATGTGGCGTCTTGGGAAAGATGATATTTCTGAAAAACTTCTCAAGAGAATCCGCCGGATGACGGAACTATACGGCAGGCTGCCTCAAAAGAAAGTGAGCAAAAAATAGCAGATGGGTAACATAACGATAAGGGACATTGCAAAACAATGCGGCGTGGGAGTCAGCACAGTCTCACGCGCGCTTAACGATCATTCGGATATCCGCCCGGAGACTCGCAGGCGGATCCTTGAGGCAGTCGCCAAGTCCGACTTTGTACCTAATAACAGCGCGAGGAATCTAAAGAGGACAGACTCAAAAACGATCGCGATTCTGGTGCGGGAGATCGATAATCCTTTTTTCTCTGTCATGATACGGGTTATGGAACAAGAGATCCGCAGAGAAAAGTATTCCTTTTTTATCCAGCATATGGAAAACGGACAGGATGAAGTGGACGCAGCAGTGGAGATCGTGGAGGAAAAGCGGCTTCGGGGGATTATTTATCTGGGAGGAGATTTTCAGAGCTGTGAGGAACGTCTTTCACGCATCCCGGTTCCGTTTGTGGCGTGTACGGCACGCCTGCCGGATATACCGGAGGACTGTATCGGTTCCTATGTGACAATAAACGACAAAAAAGAGAGCCGGCATCTGGTAGACTATCTTTGTCATGAGGGGCACAAAAAAATCGCTATCCTGGCGTCGGATAAGAAGGATACCAACATCGGACAGGCACGTCTGGAAGGCTACAAGGAGGCGCTTAAGGCAAATCACCTCCCGATCTGCGAGAACCTGATCTGCTATCAGGATGAAAAGGAAGCCGCCTATTCGATGGAGAGCGGTTATCGGATGATGAAAAAGCTGCTGAAAGAAACGGAAGATTTTACAGCGGTATTCGCCATATCCGACCTGATGATCATCGGGGCGTGCAAGGCGCTTCTGGAAACGGGAAAACGTATTCCGCAGGATGTGGCGGCGGCAGGGTTTGACGGACTCGCATATACCGGCTTTTTTGAACCTTCGATCACGACTGTGGTTCAGCCTGCCGAAGAAATTGCAAGAGAGGCCGTAGCAAGCCTGTTTGAGATGATACGGACGAAAAAGAGGCGGGAAGGGAAGATACTGCCCGCTAAGTTAGAAATAAGAAAATCTACGTAGGTAAGAGTCCCTGAATTAAATCGCCTGGCGGCGATAGAACTGGAGGTAGCCCCTCGCATCCGCTCGGGATACCTGATTTAAATCGCCTGACG
>CAMNWW010000188.1 GCA_946566415.1 uncultured Lachnospiraceae bacterium
ATATCCGCATGTATCTTCTCCACCGTTTCACGGCCAAATCCGGAAAGCCTGACAACGGTTGTGCGGGCGTCAGCCGCCCCGGTTTCCTTGCAGATCAGCCCCTTTGCATCCATCTTTTTCAGCAGTACTGCCATTCTCGCGGTGCTGACGTTCATAGAGCTGCTTATCTGGCCCGATGTAACTTCACCATCCGCTTCATACAAAAACATGAGTACAGCACTGATTCCAGCCGACGTGTCGTCTATCCTTTTAAAAAATGCTGCCGGGTGTGTGTCATGCACAAGTACCAGTATCGTTTCAATCTGTTCCCTCGTAGCCACATATGGTCCCCCTTCCATTTCGCTAACTAGGTTAGATTATATTCTTTTCCGAAGATATTGTCAAGGTTCACTTTCAGTTTGCATTTCCCATGCCAGCGTGATAAACTGATATTATTAAAATCCTGTATTCATTTTTAAGAAGGGAGGCTTTTTACTATGCTTCTGAAAGATTGTTATAAATGTATCATTTACGGGCAAGATCCTGACGTCCACGTTCCGGCGCGGGTAATACATGATGATGAGCAGATCCTGTTATATTTTGACGACGACACCCGGCTGGGCGCCCAAACCGACAGCCTTCGGGTTGATTTTTGTGACAGCCAGGTAGGGTATATCAAAGCTGTCTGCGAACTTAACATCCGCAAAAGTTTTGATCCCTCCATATGGGAGCCATGGGTAGCCGACTGCTCTATCCTCGAAGTCCTCGAAATCCTCCAGCGCCAGAAAGATCTGCGTGTGCCGATGGACGCCGAGATTCAGTTCTCACGGACGAATCTGCCGGACGAAATCCAGTTTACCTCCCATACGCAGGGAGTTTTCACCGGAACGATCAAGAATATTAGTGTCGGCGGTATCTTTCTTGCTACTGCTACCCGCTTAAGCCGCGGAGAAACATTTGAGTTCAACTACTATTTTTCTAAGACGGTTCAGAAACTTAAGGCAGTAACCCTGCGGGAACAGCTGCTTAGAAAAGACCTTTATGGCTACGGCTGCCAGTTTATCGATGTCAAGAATAGTGTGGAACGCGAGATCCGCCAGTTCGTTTACAAACAACAGCTTAAGAAGATTTGGTAGGTGCAGGCTATGTTAACTAAAAATTTATCATTACATACTGAGCACGGGACCTTATATCATATGGACTGCTCTTTATTTTCCGAGATTCGTTATTTCCGGGATAGTTTCGATACAACCGTTTTTGTTTTTCCCGAAAAACCTTCTTTTTCAATACCGGATCGGGTGTTTTTGATGCAGGATGGCAGCGACAATGACTTTCGTTCTTTGCTTTTTACTCTGTCAGACGAGATCCTTACATATCAAGGGGATGAACCGCCGGAAGCGGGTCTGCCTCGATACTATGTTCGCGGAACTACGGATGAAATGCCTGAATCACGGTCAAATTTCCGCGTTTATGTCTCTTTTCAGACCATGGTCTGGCTTAGCGAAGAGTCCCATGAGGAAAGTATTACCGTCAAAGATATCGGAACCGGAGGATTTCTTTTCGTATCCAAAAAAGAATTTACACCCGGCGCTGTAATATCCGCCATTCTTCCTGACGCCAGGGAGCCTGTTTTTATCAAAGCAAAGATCCGTAAGCGCCGCCCGATACGAAGGGACGGACTGTTCGGATATGGGTGCCAATTCATCGAGATGTCTGCGCGCGCGGAGGCAAAGGTGCGTCAGTTCGTATTCCAGACAGAGCTCCTTCAGTCAAAGGCGAAAGCGGAAACGCTGCTGTAAACTTAATGGGCAGAGACTTTTTGTCTTCTGCCCATCTTTTAACTTCTGATCACAACTTCTATTCTATCCTCTATTCTGCAGCCTCCCCCGGCTCTTCTGGTCCCTCCTGCGGCTCTGCTTCTTCCTCCTCCGGAACCTTTTCTAACTTTCGCTGCGGAGTATATTTCAAAAAATACGCATAGATATCAACGATCGCCTGGTACAGCTCTTCGGGAATCGGAGTCCCTAAGTCCAGTTGTGTAAGGACTGTCGCCAGAGAATTATCCTCATATACCGGAACACCGTTTTCATTCGCCATCTCCACGATCCGTTCCGCCATATAGCCTAATCCCGACGCTACGATGACCGGCGCTACGTCTTTATTCTCATCATACCGCAGTGCAACGGCCTTTTTATTCAACACATCATCACGCTGTGACATTGACCGAGCTTCTCCTTTCAAATATCTTAGGGAACGCGGCAGATACCGGTATGGATTCTTCGCCCTGTTCTACAGCCAGGTATTCCAGCTCAAGGCTGTTGCGGCTCATGATCTTCCGGATACCCTCCCGGATATCGCTTTCATGTTCTGCCAGCTCTTTTGGATAATGAATCAGCATATCCATCTTCCCCTTCTCATAATACATCATCAGATCAAAAAAGCCAACATCTTTTAAATCAAATTTTATCAGCAGCTTAATCCCCCGCTCCTTTGAGCCCGGGTTTTCGGATTCCTCGTCCGGATCCACCCACATCTCCGAAAACATAGGAACGCCGTCCAAAATAACCGGAAGCATAACATGCATAACAGGCATATATACGCTTTCATTAACAAGCATCGCTTTCATTACATTCATAAAGGCTTCCCGATTCTCAACCCCAGCGTCGCCGCGGACTCCAGCCTCCATAATATTCAGCAGCTTATCCGCCCACTGCATCTTCCCCGCCGCTTTGTCAAAGTCCACGTTGGCAAGCATCTGCTTAAGATCCGCGGACGTCATTCCGCTGAAATGCTTTTGAAAAGTAGGGAAATCCAGCAGCCGCTGAAATGCCTGGGCTACATTATCTATATTACCGTTCTCATAGCGGGAAGTATTCAAAGTCAGAAGGCTGATCAAATCCCGGATTGTCCCCATATCTCTTGTGGCAGAAATATATCTGCCCAGATATGGGATAATCTCACCCTTAAGCAGCTGCGTGTTCTCAGCGTTCGCCTGCATGCTGTAGGGCTTAAGTTTCGCCGCCAGATTTTCAAGAGCTTCCCTGTCATTGCGGAACATATATTCTCCGATTTCCTCCAGCGTCCCTTT
Organism: uncultured Lachnospiraceae bacterium; assembly: GCA_946566415.1. GTDB lineage: Bacteria > Bacillota > Clostridia > Lachnospirales > Lachnospiraceae > Allocoprococcus. The sequence continues at coordinate 3,068 of CAMNWW010000188.1, forward strand.
GATATTCTCAAGAAGGTGCTTCCCGGAAGACATATCGTTATACCTCTTTAAAAAATCCAGAATACCCGATTTCAATTCAACCGTTGTCGCTTCATCCATAATCTGGCGCAGCACATCGAACAGCGGTCCCTGCAATCGGTTCGCCCCTGCCATCTGGTTCTTAAGAAACTGGACCAGCTTATCCGGGGACATCTCCAGCATCTGGAACAGTTCTTGGATTTCAGCCGCCGTCCCCTTCCCGATTCCAGATTCCACCAGGCTTGCCATTCCGCCGAATATCATCTTGGTCATCGTCTCACTCAGCTTGGGGACATCCCTAAGCGACTGTACGAAATTGCCGAAATTGGACTCATAGGAAATCCCTTTCCTGACTCCTTGCTCCCCGTTCGCCTCGTTCCGTCCGTCCGCCCTTACTACGCGGGTCGGGTCCACCGGGTTCTTTATACTCAGATTCTCTGACTGCTGGGATGGACTCTGCCGATTGATCGTGTTTTCGTATCCTTGTCCGGCAGCCGGAGTTGTTACTTTTAAAATATTTGACATTTTTTCACCTGCTCTACAGTTTACTCTTATTCTTTTCCGCCAACATGCCGATATATAAATAAATATTATTAAACATACAGAGATAAGGCGGTAGTAAGATTATGGATAACATGCTTGAAATGTATCTTTATGAAACAAACACTCTTTTGGAACAACTGGATGAACTTTTGATAGAAGCGGAGAAGAATAAAGATTTCACCACAAATGATGTTAACGAGATCTTCCGCAGTATGCATACTATCAAAGGCTCTTCTGCCATGATGGAATTTTCCACAGTAATGGAAATCGCGCATCATATAGAAGACTTATTCTTCTATATTCGTGAAAACGGGCTGGATTCCATGGATGAGGCGCACAAAAATGATTTGTTTAACCTGATGTTCCAGTCTACGGACGCCCTTCGTGCAGAAGTAGAAAAAATCGAAAACGATGAGCCCCTTAGCACTAATATCGACCCAATTATTAAAAATATTAATAGTTTTTTGGAAAAAATCAGCTCTGGAGCAAAAGGCGGCGAGTCTTCTCCTGCTCCCGAAAAAAGCGACTCTCCCGAGCCCCCCGTTGCCGACAGCCAGGCCATCGCCGCAATCAACCAGGAACTTGCGGGATGCCCCGACAGCGAGCTTCCTTATTTAATACGGATTGAGTTTGAACAGGGTTCCGGAATGGAGAATCTGCGCGCTTTTATGGTTGTTACTGCCCTTAAGGATATTGAGCTTCAATTCGAGCATTATCCGGAGGATGTGGAAACAAACAGCGACACCATGGATACGATTATCAAGAATGGGTTCTTCGTCGGTCTTTCTTCTCAGGAAGACGTTGAGAAAGCGCTCCAAGTCATCAAGAGCCAGAACAGCGTAGAGACTTATGAAGTTATTGAAAACGCTGCGGTTAAGCAGAAAGCCCCCGAGCAGGAGCCGGTTTACAGCCAGGCGTCTGCTAAAGCGGAAGCTCCCGCGGTGAGTCCTGCGCCTCAAAAAGCGCCCAGCAAGGCTCCCGCGCAGCATAATAACACTCCGGTAAAGCAGAGTCTGATCAGTGTGAACTTATCCAAGCTGGACAGCCTTGTAGCTCTCGTGGGCGAGATCGTTATTACAGAATCTATGGTTACTTCCTCTCCGGACCTGCAAAACCTGAAGCTTGATAATTTCACCAAATCAGCCCGGCAGCTCAGAAAGCTGACGGACGACCTTCAGGATATCTCCATGTCCCTCCGAATGGTACCCATTTCCGGAACGTTCCAGAAGATGAACCGTATTGTACGCG
>CAMNWW010000189.1 GCA_946566415.1 uncultured Lachnospiraceae bacterium
TGCTGTTCATAGTGATATAAGCGCTTCCGTACGCCTGTCCTGTGATGACGTTCACTTTCGGTACAGTCGCCTCCGCAAAAGCACAGGTAAGCGCCGCCATTGCTTTTGCCAGCGTCTTTTCTGAACATTTGGAGGCTTTCAGGCCGCCCACATTCGTCAGAGTCAGTAAGGGAATTCCAAAAGAATCACAGAATCTCACGAAATCCGCCGCCTTACGGCAGCCGCGTGCTGAAAGGGAGCCGTCAAACTCTTCCTTTACATCCCCCTCTTCACCGTATACTTTAGAACGGTTCGCTACCGCCCCTACGGTCAGACCGTTCAAGCGGATAAATCCGGTTACCATATCTTTTGCGTATTCTTTCTTTGTCTCAAAAAATATATTATTATCAGAGAGCATCTCCAGAACTACGGAAGAATCCTTGGCCGCATTCTCAATGTCGCCGCAGACACGGTTCAGATCATCTGTGCATTCCTCGTACGCTGTATTATCTTCATTGTTCGCCGGAAGAATGCATACCAGATCACGGATCTTATCCAATATCTCTTCTTCTGTACCTACCGCGTCTACCAGGCCGGATTCATGGCTCTGGAAATCGGCGCACGCGGTATCGCACTTCTTCACATCATTCCCTGGAATGACATTCGGGGAATTAACGAACAGCCTGCTCTTCGTCTCCATGAATGTAAAATCGTTAAGCGCCGCCATCGTTGCAAGCCCGCCGCCGCAATTTCCAAAAACTGCCGCGATCTGCGGAATCACACCCGAAGCCATCGACTGTTTGTAATAGAGGTTTCCCAAAGCGCTCAATGCATCCGTCGCTTCCTGAAGACGCAGACCCGCACAATCGATCAGGCCAATGACCGGAGCGCCCATCTTAAGCGCCATGTCATAAATGTTCGCGATCTTTTTCGCGTGCATCTCACCGACCGCTCCCTTTAAGACCGCTGCATCCTGGCTGTACACATAGACAAGGTTACCGTCAATCACCCCATAACCAGTGATAACACCGTCGGCCGGAGTCTCCTTCTCCCGCATGTTGAAATCTGTAGTTCTTGCCGTTACTGCACCACCGATTTCAACAAAGCTCCCCGAATCAAGCAAAGTAGCTATTCTCATGCCTGCCGGGTTTGATCTTGTTGTGTTGCTCATAAAAGTCACCCTCCGTTTTTCTATAAATTAAATGGTAAACCAAATTTCTGCCGATTATAATTATAATAGCTTTTTAAGAAATCTGCAACCATTTTTAACAATATTTGTTAATATTTTCACATCTTGTTTTCTGATGGCCTGGGGGAACGTCCGCATATGAGCCAAAAGAGCTAGAAAGCAGCGAAAACGCCGTAGGCGTGTTTCGCGAATGGACGTGCGCTGAACTATTATATTCTTATATAAGCAGAATGGGAAGCCGCGATGCAGCGGCAAATATGGAGGTATCTGTGAATAGCGGCCCCTTCGGCGGCTATTCACCCTTCTCCCCTCCGATTTGATATTCAGATGTGCCACCCTATAGAAATGCATGCTAGAATTTGAGAACTTCCCGCCTTTTCATAAAGGCCGGGCTATTTACGTATCCTTATTATAACATGCATTTCTCAGGTTTGTGACGTCGTTTTTTATCGAAATTTGTATTTTCTTGTCGTAAAATGCCGTGCCGTTATTTCTGATTCCGGAACTGAACCGGAGTCATCTGATACGCCTTTTTGAAAAGCCTGTTAAAGTGCTCTACATTCTGGTATCCTACTGACAGAGCAATATTCTCCACCGTCATACTGCTGCTTTTCAGAAGCGCCCTCGCCTTTTTCATCCGCACCTTTTTCACGATATCGCCGAACGTCATGCCCGACTTCTCTTTGATGTATTTTGACAGGTACGGTTTAGAGAGATAGAACTTTTCAGAAAGGTCATCCAAAGACACGTCCAGATAGTTCTCCTGAATATAGTTCATGATCTCAATCAGCCGTTCGTCCTTGCATTCCTCAGAACTGCTGATTTCTTCTATTTTATTCACCGCAACTGTAAGCGCCTGTATGGAAGCTTTAATGATATCCGCGTCAATCCCTACTCCCCAGTAGACCTTGCCTTTGCAGATAACTCCCACGTAAGCGCATGCTTTAGAAGAAGATCCCTTTGTTAAAGAATGCTCCTCATAGAAAGTAAGCTCATAGCTGACGCCGAAATACTGCTTGATCGCGTTGCTCACCGCATCCAGACGTCCATTTCCAATGGCCGTTACGACTCTCTTTCCATTTCCATGAGAAATAGTAGCCGAAGCCAGGATTCCGTCCTCCTGCTTAAAGTGGCACTCGTCGATTGTGAACACGCCTTTGCAGTTTACATAATGATCTTCAAAAATATGATATACCAATTCTGGGGTAAGCTCTTTATGCGCTTTGTCTGAAATATCCTTTACCAGATATCCGACCTCCTCCTTCATCTTTTCCGGCAGGCTGACTCCGAAATTCCGTTTCAGGATATAGTTAACGCCTCCCTTTCCAGACTGGCTGTTGATACGGATCACATCTTTGTCGTAAGTCCTCCCCACATCCTTTGGGTCAATCGGCAGATAGGGAACCGACCATTTTTCGGTTTTCCCTTCTTCCCACCAAGCCATTCCTTTTGCAATGGCGTCCTGATGCGAGCCGGAGAACGCGGTAAATACTAAATCGCCTGCATACGGCTGCCTCTCATATACATGCATCCTAGTCAGACGCTCGTAGGTCTGCCGGATTTCCATCATATTAGAAAAATCAAGTCCAGGATCTACTCCATGGGAAAACATATTCAGCGCGAGAGTGACAATATCTACATTTCCAGTGCGCTCTCCGTTTCCAAACAATGTCCCTTCGATGCGCTCCGCCCCGGCAAGTACTCCCATCTCCGCCGTCGCCACGCCGCTTCCCCTGTCGTTATGCGGATGAAGGCAGAGAATAACGCCGTCCCGGTATTTCAAATGCTTATCTACATACTCTACCTGAGCGGCAAATACATGCGGCATAGCATTCTCTACTGTTGTCGGTATATTGATGATCGCCTTTTTCTCTTTCGTCGGCTTCCAAATATCCAGAACGGCGTTGCAGACGTCTACCGCATAATCCACTTCCGTTCCCGGAAAACTCTCCGGACTGTACTGGAACGTGAAATTCCCGTCCGTCTCGTCCGCCAGCTCTTTCAGGAGCTTCGCCCCTTCCACAGCGATTTGCATAATTTCTTCTTTACTCTTTTTAAAAACCTGTTCTCTTTGCGCTACGGAAGTAGAATTATAGAGGTGTACCACCGCATGGGGCGCTCCTTTGACCGCCTCGAACGTCTTCTTGATAATATGCTCGCGGGCCTGGGTCAAAACCTGTACCGTTACATCGTCCGGTATCATATTCTTTTCGATCAGCGTCCGCATAAATTGGTATTCTGTTTCAGACGCCGCAGGAAATCCCACCTCGATCTCCTTGAATCCCACTTTCAAAAGAAGCTCAAAGAATTCCAGTTTTTCTTCCAAACTCATAGGTTCAATGAGAGCCTGATTACCGTCGCGCAGATCTACACTGCACCAGATGGGCGGTTTTTCAATATGATCCTTTTTTACCCAGTCATGGCTGACCTTTGGCGGCATGAAATATTGTCTCTCATATTTCGTATAGTTTTTCATTTGCGTTCTCTCCTTCTATCAAAAGCAACGGATAAGTATTTGATAAATATCCGTCAACTTTCTTGTCTTTTTTTATTTTCCTCACATATACTAGCACATCAAAAATGGAAAGTCCAGAGATAAATTTAAACAATTTTATTGATCCTATTTGCCCCATACAGTGAATTTCAAATATATTTCCAGAAGTTTTTTCCCAACCCACTGTATTGTCCGTTCCTTGATCTCTTCTGCCGTGACCAATGGTTCTTCCCGGATCACCCGGCCATTCAGCAAGTAATGTACATTCCCTACGATTTCCCCTTTCGCCGTTGGAGCATGGAGCCAGTCTTTTTCTGTCACTTCCACTGTGACCTCTTCATCCGCCCTAAGAAGTACAGGGAAGGTATCCTCTTTCTTTTCTTCTATAACCTGGACGCTGACTTCTTCAAAAAGCTCTCCGTCAGCCTTGATTCCATTCAAAACCGGAACCGGAGAAGTATCCGGTTTTATGTACACATCGCGGTATTCATAATTTTCCAGCCCGTAAGCCATCAATTTTTTTGTATCTGCCCATTTATAACTCTTATTGTTCGGCCATCCGCATGCGAGAAGAGCTACGACAAACGTCTTTCCATCTTTCCTGAGCGCTCCCACATAACAATATCCTGCATCCCCAGTAAATCCAGTTTTTCCTGAAAGCGCGCCCTCCATCATATCCAGAAACAGATTGTGATTCGTACAGGAGAAAGTTCTTTTTCCTGTTGTATCCGAAAACCCGTACTGCCGTGTCTGGGTAATCGCCAGAAATTCTTCTGATTTGGGCGATTTTACAATACAATAGCTCATAATCCTTGCAAGATCCTCTGCCGAAATACTGTGCGTCCCTCCATCATCCGTCCCGTCAAGTCCGTTCGGTGTGACAAAATAGGCGTTCTCACAGCCGATTTCCTTTGCTTTCGCATTCATCTTCTTTGCAAATTCCGGGACAGAACCCGCAATATGCTCGGCGATCGCCACAGCGCTGTCGTTGTGGGATTCCAGCATCAAAGAATACAGAAGATCCTTGAGTATAAACTGTTCTCCCTCCTGCACTCCCAAATGGACCTTGGGCTGAGACGCTGCTTTTTGGGACGCTGTCACCACATCTTCCAAATTGCCCTCTTCCAGGGCCAGAATGCAAGTCATAATTTTCGTCGTGCTTGCCATAG
>CAMNWW010000190.1 GCA_946566415.1 uncultured Lachnospiraceae bacterium
GACTTCTGAGACACCGTCAGTGAGTCAGCCAAAGACGCTTACACTTTCCAAGACTAGTTACACGTATGACGGAAAAGTGAAAAAACCGACTGTAACAGTAAAGGATACGGCAGGAAAGGTTATTCCGGCATCCAACTATACGGTTACATATGCAAAGGGAAGAAAGAATGTCGGTGTTTATTCGGTGAAAGCAACGTTTAAGGGTGAATACAAAGGTACGCTCTCCGGCAGCTTTAAGATTATACCGAAGGCAACTTCCGTGAAGTCGGCAAAGGGCGGCAAGAAGAACATGACTGTCAAGTGGAAGAAACAGACGAAGCAGACAACAGGATATCAGATTCAGTATTCCACAAAGAAAAAGTTCACCAGCGGAACAAAGACAGTTACAATCAAAAAGAATAAGACGACTTCAAAGAAGATTACAAAATTAAAGAAGAATAAAAAATATTATGTAAGGATTCGGACGTACAAGACAGTTAAAGTGAATGGAAAATCTACAAAGATTTACTCTTCATGGTCGAAAGTTAAAAGTGCAAAAACGAAAAAATAAGAAACTATTTGGTTTTATAGGAAGAGGCAGAGATATAAAAATCTCTGCCTCTTTTGGCTGTAGGTAAAAAATATATATTGATGGATTATACTGTGTACAATCTGTCTGTACATCGTCTTGATCTGGCGTATTTTCAAGGTGAAATCAAAACTGCAGATTTCTGAATTGAAAAACGGGCTCGGAAAACTGCCTAAAAAGAGAAAGATTGCCATAGCGGGCTTAGCGTTCTTTCTGATTTGTTTTGCCGGGCGTCTGCTTACAGAGCTATGGACGCCGAGCATGTTGATGGCATTTAATTATGAAGAGGCGGCAAAGGGTCAGAACCCCAATGGCACCAGATTTAACGAGTCTGATATCCTTTCCGATGAGATTCTTGAAAAGGTCATAAAACGGGGAGATTTAAAGATCAGTGTAGAGAAATTATCCGAGCTGCTGACATTATCTACCCCTCTGGATTCACAAAAACTGGATGTTTCCAAGGAGTCCGATCTGAAGATTTCCACGGAATACTGGATTCATTGTTCACCGCGTGTGTCTTTGTACCGCACTAATCCCAAGACGGTTCTGAATGTTCTGGTTGACGTGTACCGGGAAAGTTTTACGCAAAATTATGCAGAGAATGACAGTATACTGGATGTGTCTTTTGATAATCTGGAAGGAATGGAGTATCTGGATATAAAGGATTATCTGGAGATGCAGGCAGCCAGGATCAGGGATTATCTCCCTGGAAACAGCAATGAGGGCAGCAGCTACCGGGAAGAGGGGAGCGAGGAGACTTTTGCCTCTCTGTATGAAAAGATTCAGAATTATATTGATGTAGAGCTGGAGCGCTACGGAGCGTTTGTCTTAGAGAAAGGGCTTTCTTCAAACAAAGATACTTATCAGTCCCGGATGCAGTATGTCAACCATATTCTGGAGACATCGCGCAAAAAGGATATGGCGGCTCATGATGTGCGGATAGAGGCAATTGACAGCTACAATGCATTTATGACCCGTTTTGTATTGATTCCTACCTATGACGAGGAGCAGGAGTTTTATATGTCCGGGACGAAAGTCGGCGTAGATTATTTTGCAGACGAGGCGACGGAATTTTTGGAATCCGCTACAGAGACAGTGGAGAAGATGAAGCGTAATACTTATGCGTCCGCCCAGATTGGGAAAAACAATCCTTCTGGCCAGAATCATGAGCAGGCAGATCAGCAGATTGAATCTTTAAAGACAGAACTTCTCAACCTGGCGAACCAGAGCAGAGAATTGTGTGATACATATATTGAAGAAAAACGTGACGGCTACATGCAGGTAAGCTTTACTTCGCCGTCGGTTGAAGGAATTGCAATCAGCAGTTTACTCCGCACGATTCTTTTCGTTGCTGCCATTGGCGGACTTGCACTATTAAATCCGTTTTATAGAGAACGGGACAAAAAAATATAAAAACAGAGGAAGGCGCACGTCATGAAAGAACTTGATGTATTTCGTTATTTAAAAAAATACCGCAGAATGATTGTCGCGGTATCCGTTCTGGCGGGAATTGTTTTTTATATGATTGCCCAATTTTACATTCAGCAGTATACGGCGGTCACAGTCATTGAATATACCGGTGCCAATGCAGCCGAAGGAGAGTCTCCGGACAACACTCCTCTTGACCCTTCAGAGATATACGGAACAAACTTAATATCTCAGGCAATGCAGAAACTCGGAATTGAGTATACAGAATCTACAATAGATGATATCCGCATGAATATCCAGGCGGAACCTATTATTACCGATGAAGACTTGCAGATACAGCAGTCTAAGCTTGAGAACGGAGAAAAAGATTATGAATTTATACCGACCCGTTTTACGGTATCTTTTAACTGCGGTGTCGGGAACGGCAAAGAGTATCCGAGAAAGATCCTGAACCAGATCCTGCAGGAATATGTGCTTTATTATGGGAAAGTCCATGTTAATACCTCACAGGCGGCTAACCCGGTCAGCGATATTTCCACAAAAGGCTATGATTACCTGGAGATGGCTGAAGTTATGGATGATACTTTGGATGAGATAACTGAACATCTGGAAAAGAAAGCGGAATGGAATGGCGATTTCCGTTCCAGCAGAACCGGCCGCAGTTTTCAGGATTTAAAAAATGAATTCGAGTTTATCCGGGATGTGGAAGTCAGGCAGCTTCTTTCAGAGATATTGGAAGGAAAGGTTACAAAGAACCGTGACCTGCTTTTAGATAAATATAAAAACCGAAACAGTGAACTGGGAATATCCAATGATGCGGTATCTTTTGAAGTTGACAAGATTCGGGGGATCATCTCTTCCTATGAAAATGCCATGGATGAATTCAGTGCTACCGCTGACATCAACAGGGGTAATAACGAAGATGCGGATGAGGGTACTCTGCGTAATTATGTACTCCCTAACGTATACGACGACTGGAATCGGAAGAATGAGGATGATAACTGGGAGCCGGTAGACCGGACAGCAGAATACGACCAGTTGATGATGAAGTATATTGAGGACCGCACGCTGTATGAAGAGAATATCATTGACAAGGATTACAATAACTATGTCCTGGAAGTGTTTGCCGATGCACCGTCCAGCGCGGCGCAGAAGGTGCAGAAGGATATTCTTGGCAAGATTGAGCGTTTGGCGGAGAAGATTAATGCGCTCCAGTCTGTTTATTATGAGACGAATGACGAGTACAACGAGTACCTGGGCGGAAAGAATATCGCCGTGCTTTCAAGCGTAAGAGTTACCGAACGTTTCCCGATCATGATCTTTACGGTCCTGATCATCGTGATCTTCGGTGCCTTGGGATGCGCCGGGGCAGCGCTCTTTGGAAGGGTTGAGGACTTCATCGAGTATTACGCTTTCACAAATAAAGTAGACGGACTTCCCAACCGGGCGAAATGCGACCAGTTTATCAATGCCAGAAGCCATCGGCCGATTCCGGAGAACTTTGCATGTATTGTCTTTAAGATTGCTAATTTACAGGCGGAAAATGCGAGGATCGGACGCGAGGCCGGAGACCGGATGATCAAGGATTTTGCGGAGATACTGACTTCCGTATTCGCTCCGTCTGAGCAGATGTTTGTGGGTAATAACGGTGCGGGGCAATATCTGATCTTTGCAGAGTCTCTGAATCAGGAACAAGTACACGCTGCCACCTTGCAGGTCGGTACCGTTCTGGAGGAAAAGGCTCATGAGCGCGGATACCATATCGAGCTGCAGAGCGGTTCTTCTAACGCAGGCAGTGAGCAGTGTTACTTTATCCGTGAACTTCTTTCAACCGCAATGAGGCGGGTAAGATAATTGGAGATGATTCCGTGGAGAACAAGAAATTAAAGGTCTGCTTTGCAGCGTCATCCGGCGGCCATTTAGAAGAACTTATGGTGCTGCGCCCCCTGATGGAGCAGTACGACAGTTTTATAGTTACAGAACGGACGAAACATGAGGCCGCCGGGCAAAAAAGCCAGATTTACTATCTGATGCAGGTCAACCGCCTGGAAAAGACCTGCATCTTAAGACTGATTGCGAATGCTTTTCTTTCGCTGAAGATATTACTTACAGAGCGGCCGAACGTAATCATAACGACCGGCGTTCTTGCAATCATTCCCCTGTGCCTTTTTGGCAAGGCGCTGGGGAAGAAACTTGTATTTATCGAATCCTATGCGAATGTGTATAGTCCGACGAAAACCGGGAAACTTCTTTACTGGTTTGCAGATCAGTTTTATGTCCAGTGGCCGGAATTGATGGCGTATTATCCGAAAGCTGTGTATTTCGGGGGCATCTATTGAGGTGAGGTGACAGTTATGATTTTTGTAACAGTTGGAACTCAGAAATTTCCTTTTGACCGTTTATTGAAGAAAGTGGATCGGTTAGTCAAGGAGCGGGTGATTACGGAAGAAGTCTTTATCCAGGCAGGCACCGCAGATTATATCCCGGCTTGCTGTCATTATCAGGCGTTCTACGACCGAAAACAGTTCGGGGAGATGATCGAGGCGTGTGATATTCTCATCACACACGGCGGCGCCGGTACGATCATTGACGCCGTAAAGCGCAGGAAAAAGACTATCGTTGTTCCCAGGCTTGCCAAATACGGGGAACATGTGGATGACCATCAACTGGAACTTCCGCTTAAGCTGCATGAGATGAATCTGGTCTATACCTGCCGGGATGAGGATGTCTTGCCGTATGCCCTTTCTGTCATCGGAAATCATGCGTTTGAT
>CAMNWW010000191.1 GCA_946566415.1 uncultured Lachnospiraceae bacterium
TGCCTTTTTTATGGACTAAAGTATTGATTTTTCAAGGTTGGGCACACCAATTGATGTGGGAAGTTTGAGTTATGTATTAGTAACCAGGGAGGGGCTTTCAGCGTTGCCTTATGGCGTGGAAGAAATTTATGGGATTCGTTCATCGGGGAAATATGGCGGATTAAAGCCTCTATATCATGAGATGTACCGGATGTATGCCAATAAGGTGGATACAAGTGAACTGAGACCAAAGAAAGTTATTACGGAAGACTCGAATGCGGGATATCAGTTTTTTGCGAGCGTTTGCAATGAAACAGGAATAAAATGTGTTTCAGCGGCCGGAAAGTCCAATGTGTGTTCAGAACTATTAAAGTGTAAAGATGAGGACGTTGTTGTGATTGTGGATAGCGCGGCATTTGGTTCCGAGATAGAAAAGGCTCTGAAAGTGATTGGACAGAGTAAACATGTGGTATTGTATTTACCCGAATCATTCGAGTGGTTGATTTTAGTGTCCGACGTGCTGAACGATAAAGAAGTAAGAACGATGAGTGAACAGTGGGAAACTTATATTGAAAGCAGTCAATATTTTTCGTGGGAACGGTTTTTTACAGATTTATTGATTAAAAAGTCGCGGGGTAGTTATTTAGAATACAATAAGAAAAATTTAAATAAAACATATTTGTCGGCGGCTATTAAGCGTAAGATTTTAAAACAAGTGAAGTGGTGGAAAGAAACGTAGAAAATGGTTTTTTGTATTTGAAAAAGTGAGTAAGTGGGAGGTCAGTAACATGACGATTGAAGAAGTTGTCCATGGAGAGTCTAAAAATGTAGAATTCAAGGTAACGCTTCCAAAAGATTCGGAAAAATATACAAAGACCATCGTTGCATTTGCCAATACGCAAGGCGGCAAGCTGATTTTCGGTGTAGATGATGAGACGAGAAAAGTCGTGGGAATAGATGAAGATGAGCTTTTTAGAATGATGGATAGTATTTCTAATGCTGTATCGGATTCCTGCGTACCACAGATTGTTCCGAATATTGACCCCCAGACGGTAGATGGAAAAACGATAATTGTAGTGACTGTCACTCCGGGGGCGAATAGACCGTATTATCTGGGATCAAAAGGGAAAGACGCAGGCACATTTATCCGGGTTGCCGGAACATCCAGGCCTGCTCATTCGGAGAAGATCAAAGAATTGGAGATGGAGGGTGCAAGGATTTATTGGGATGAGTTGACTTGTGTCGGATATGAAGTTACAGAAGAGGCTGTGGAGAAGCTGTGCAGTGATATCGTAAAGTTCAGAAAAGAGGTGGGGCTGCCTAAGCAGGATGTAACCATTACCCAGCTTATTAATTGGAAACTTTTAAAAAGAGAAAATGATTCTTTGATGGCATCCAATGCTTTTGTGCTATTGACATCAGATTATTTTCCATTTTCCAAAACACAGTGTGCCGTATTTAGGGGAACGGAACGAACAGTATTTCTTGATAAGCGGGAATATTCAGGTCCGATTTACGAGCAGATTGTACAGGCAACAGATTTTGTACTGCGAAATATTCGTCTTGGTGCGACGATTGATGGATTGGTTAGGAAGGAGTCTTATGAACTTCCATTAGAGGCTATCCGCGAAATGATTATAAATGCCCATTGTCATCGTAATCTGATAGACGATTCCTGCATCCAGGTGGCCATCTACGATGACCGATTGGAAGTGTCCTCGCCGTGAGGACTTTACAATGGACTTACTTATGAAGAACTTATGAATGGGCACTCCAAGATTCGTAATAAGACGATTGCTAATGTATTTAGCAAGATGGGAATTGTGGAATCTTGGGGAACCGGTGTAAAAAGAATTCTTAGCGCAGCCAAAAGTTATGGACTTTCTGCGCCGAGTTTCCAGGTGTTTGATGATATGTTTCGAGTGAATCTTTTTCGAAATGTTTTCCCGATGGAAGAGCAAGAATGCATTGGAGAAGCATCGGAGAAACATCGGAGAAGCATCGGAGAAACATCGGAGAAACATCGGAGAAACATCGGAGAAGCATCGGAGAAGCATCGGAGTATCGGGTGAATATCAGAGAAACATCGGGGAAGCGCCGAAATAATTTAGAAAATAATTTGAACAGTACACAGACTCAGATACTTGAATTGCTGTCACGGAATGCACAGCTTTCGGCAAAGAAAATGGCAGAAACAATAGGTATTTCCAGTAGGAATGTTGAAGCTAATATTAAAAAGCTTAAAAAATGCGGTATCCTGATTCGGCATGGTTCTCCGAAGAGCGGATATTGGGAAATAAAATAGTTGTGCAAATAATCAAGCAAGTGCATCGGATATTGCGCCTTTCATGAGGATGATTTTGCTTAAGAATTGGAGGCAATATTGATTAGGAAGTATTGTGAAGAGTGTGGGAAAGAAGTCGAAACAAAAATAGTAATTAAGAAGGAAACATATGATGTGTGCGGGGAGGAGGTCGAAGTTGATGCACAGGTGTTAGTATGTGTTGGATGGAAGAGTTTTTTGCGAGGAACTGGATAATGCCACATTAGTCCTGACGTATAATGAGTACCGCAGAAGGCACAAATAAAGAGAAGGGATATATGGAAACCCGCAAAAGTGAGATTATTTCTTATACCTATGCAAAGTATATTGAAGTGAATTAAACCAGATTATGTAACAAAGACGGTTTCCTTGCAGCAAACGGAAGCTTACGCTGATTATATATAGATGACGGAGGTACATGAATTATGAACGAGACTTTTTTGGAAAATATCTTAAGCGAGGTATCTGTATCTGGCTGTGAGGAGCCGGTGCAGGAGGTTGTGAAGGCATATATGAAGGATTATGCGGACGAGATACGCGAAGACGAGATCGGGGACGTGGTCTGTGTATTGAACCCTAAGAGCGAGAGGAGGATCATGCTGTCCGCCCATGCAGATGAGATCGGCGCGGTCATCTCCCATGTGAAGGAGGACGGCCGTATTCAGGTTGTGAGCCGCGGCGGGATCATTCCCTTTACCTATCCGGGGCAGCAGATCAAGATATGCGGGAAGGCGGGGATCGTCTACGGAGTGGTAGAAGCGAGACGGGAAATCTTCGGCAACAAGGAGCTGAAATCGAAGGATTTTCTGGTGGATATCGGCGCCGGGTCAAGGGAAGAGGCTCTTTCGCAGATCTCTCTTGGAGACGCGGTGGTATTGGATACCCATATAAGGAAGATGATGAATGGGAGAATGACGGCACGGGCATTGGATGACAGGCTTGGCGTGTTCATTATCATGGAAGCGCTCAGGAGAGCGAAGGAGAAGGGGTGTACGGCAGGGGTCTATGCCGCGTCCACCGTAGGAGAAGAGACGACGAAGAACGGGGCGTACTGGTGCAGCTCACGGATTAAGCCGGATCTGGCGGTGATCGTAGATGTGACCTATTGCACCGATTACGGAGCCGGGGAGACGGCGGAGGCAGGGGAGGTACTGCTTGGAGGCGGTCCGGTGCTGTGCAACAGCCCTACCGTAGCGAAGAGACTGAATGATCAGATGGAAGCCTGTGCGGCAGATATGGGGATCCCTGTTCAGAGAGAGGCGGCGGGCGGTTATACCTGTACGGATGGGGACAAGATCCATTTCAGCGGAGAGGGTGTGCCGCTGGTATTGGTATCCATTCCGCTCCGTTACATGCATACGCCGGCAGAGGTGGCGGATCAGAAGGATGTGGAAGGATGTATAGAACTGATTGCGGAGTTCCTGTGCCGATACCGTGAATTATAACAACATGTCCGCGGAAATAAAGTCTTTACACTACATTTGACATTTCTTATAGAAGGTGGTGAAAATATGACAGGAAAAGAGATCGTTAACTTGATCCATGTTTTAAGAGCGAAAGAAATGTCGGCGGAAGAAATCCTTGAAATTATCGAGAGCTTGGAGAGTTAGAGTAATCACATTGATCTGGTATAACGCAGCATTAATGCCCATCAGGAAGACTGTCCGTCACGGCTCTCAGGACGATGGACTCCACATAAGTGAATCCTGCCGCTCCGACAAGGAGTGTGAAGATCAGTACGAACAATAGTGTCTGGATAGAGAAGAGGCAGAGGAACAATACCGGTAGATTCATTGCGATGAGCATAAGGAACAGACCCGGTTTTCCGGCGATGGCCCGGGGAATATACCGTGCGGCCTCTGCGTGTGTGTAATGGAACCGCGCAAGGAGCGGGAAGTAATACAGCGCGTATACGCCAAGCAGGATCAGGAATATCAGCGAGAGGACTCCTGTGATCAGGTACAGGAGTCCTGTGCTTTGAAGAGCCAGGATGATATTGAAGGAGAATAGTGTACCTGTGACCGCAAAGAGCAGGAAGGTGACGGATGCCGGTTTCAGGTCCCGCCGGAATGCGCGGAAATATTCTCTTATAATGTAGGATTCTTCATTTCTTACCAGCTTCAGATTGACTGAGAAAAGCGCCGTCAATGATGCCCCAATGGTGATGAGGGGCAGCGAGGTGACGACAAATAGAAGATTCAGAAGCAGCAGTTCAAATATTCTTGAAAACATATCTATGATTTTCGGTTCATGATTCATAAGAAAAACCTCCATATATTATATGATTTATCTAGTAAAATTTTACTGAGTTTTATCTTTCTGAATTCTATTTTACCAAATTTCATATAGAGAATCAAATAAAACAGTCTATATATAATGCACAAAATATATGGTGTTGAATTTGTATATAT
>CAMNWW010000192.1 GCA_946566415.1 uncultured Lachnospiraceae bacterium
TGTCAGCATTCTTGCCACGCCCCGTCTCTGCCAGTTTCTTTTCACAAACAGCAGAGCTACATGTCCGTTATTACGGACGGCAGAAACACCGCATAATTCTCCTTCTTCCACGGCGCCGAACACGACCATCTCCCCGCTTTTGACCGGGACCATAAAATTCTCTATCCGAATAAAATTCTGGAACTCCGCGATTCCCTGCGGAGAATAAAACGGGGCGATCTCGCCGGCAAATACATCCCATACAAGATGCAGACCGTCTAGTATCTCATTATCCTGCAGCTGTCTTACAAACATTTTTTCAAATTTCCTCCTATCGTCCATGCCCTTTGGACATAAAGGTATACCTTAGGTATTTCCTCCTATCGTCCATGCCCTTTGGACATAAGGTATACCTTAGATACTTCCTTCTATCGTTCCTCCGGCGTCTTCTCGGCGAACAGCTCGTCTCTCAAAAATGTGAGCGCACGAACCACAGCATAATCCCGATTCTTTTCTCTGTTTCCAGTGAATTGGAACCTGCGTACCTTCACACGGCCGCCCACTGCACATCCGATATATACAAGTCCTACCGGCTTTTCCTTTGTACCTCCGCCGGGTCCTGCAATCCCGGTTACACTAAGCGCCGCGTCTGCCTTTGCCGCCTTCGCCGCTCCCAGCGCCATCTCGGCGGCTGTTTCTTCACTGACCGCCCCATGTTTTGCAAGCGTCTCATGTCTGACTCCCAGAAGTTTTTCCTTGGAAGCATCCGCATAAGTAATATACCCTTCCCTGTATACATCAGACGCTCCCGCCACATTCATCAGCCGTCCCGCCAGAAGGCCTCCGGTACAGGATTCCGCTGTTGTCACCGTCATCTTCCTTTCTTTTAAAAGCGCCACGATCGAAGCCTCCAGCGTCTCTTCTTCTGAGATCGTATAGACTGCATTTCCAAACCGCCGTAACAGTTCTTGAATCAAAGGACGCATCAGTTGCTCTGCCGCCTCTTCATTTTTCGCCTTCGCGGTTACCCGGAAATGTACCTCCCCGATCTTGGCATAGGGCGCAAGAGTGGGATTCGTCTGAGCGTCCATCAGATCCGCTACCATCGTCTCCGCCTGACTCTCCCCGATCCCGCATATTTTCACCATATGGGAATAGATACCTTCCGGTTGAAGACGGTTCAGATAAGGCGCAATGTCTCGTTCAAACATGGGCTTCATCTCCCCGGGAGGCCCTGGAATAAGTATCGCTGCCTTATTCCTCTCTTTATCCTCGATGATAAGCCCCGGCGCCGTCCCGTTAAGATTATCAATCACGATCGCCCCTTCCGGCGCCAGCGCCTGCTTCCAGTTGTTTTCCGTTACCTTCCGGCTCCCTATCTTATCAAAGAACTCCTGAATCCTGGTCTTTGAATGTTCGTCCATCCGAAGCTCTCTATTAAACACTTTCGCCGTTACCTCTTTTGTCAGATCGTCCTTGGTCGGTCCAAGACCGCCTGTCAAAATCACAACGTCCGAGCGTTCTAATGCCTGACGGACCGCCTCTTCCAGACGCTCTTCATTATCTCCCACAACAGTCTGATGGTATAAAGAACAACCTAGCAGAGCACATTTCTCCGCTAGGTAAGCCGCATTCGTATTCACAATATTTCCAAGCAAAATCTCTGTACCTACAGAAATCAATTCTACAACCATATTACATTCCTCCCTCTGTTAATACCTGTTTATTCTTTGCGATATAATCGGCCAGTGAGATCACTGTGAGGAGCAGTGCGATCCACATCAGCACATTCCCGATCACGTCAAACACACCGCCAAGATCCATAATCAGGACAATCACCATAGCCATCTGCGATACCGTCTTAAATTTCCCCCAGTAGCTCGCAGCGATTACAATCCCATTATCAGACGCCACAAGACGGAACCCGCTGATTATAAATTCCCTGGCAATAATGACCAGCACCACGATCACATTCAGCCGACCCATAGATACCAGGCAGATCATTGCCGTACAGACTAGAAGCTTATCCGCAAGCGGATCCATAAACTTTCCAAAATTCGTAACCAGATTGTATTTTCTAGCGATCTTGCCATCAAGAAGATCCGTAAGGCTGGCTACGCAGAAAAGTACCAGCGCGATCCATTTATCCGCCGCGCCCGTGATATCAAACAACAGAAAAGCCACAAAGAACGGTATCATAATAATTCTAAGTATAGTTAATTTATTGGGAAGATTCATAGCAGTTCTCCTATCAAATCATATTCCAGCGCTCCGGTCACGCGGACCCTCGCAAAATCTCCTGATTTCAGTTCCACATCCGTATTTATGAAAATCAGCCCGTCTACGCCGGGCGCATCCCGGTAAGTCCTGCCTACGTAGGCGTTTTCATCGGCAAGCCTTCCTTCGATCATAACTAACAGTTCTTCACCCACACGCTGCGCCGCACAGTCGAACGCGATATCCTGCTGCATCTCCATGATGTCCGCCTGCCGTTCTGCTTTCACTTCTTCCGGTATCTGGTCCGGCATATCCGCCGCCAAAGTTCCTTCCTCCGGTGAATACGTAAATACGCCCAGCCTGTCAAAATTCATCTCATATACAAAATCCAACAGTTCCTGGTGCTCTTCTTCGCTTTCTCCAGGAAACCCGGTTATCAAAGTTGTCCTCAATGCAATGTCCGGAATTTCCTCCCGCAGCCGCCCGATAATTCTTTCCAGCTGCGCTTTCGTGGTTCTGCGTCCCATCCGTGCAAGAATTTTGTCGCTGGCATGCTGGATGGGAATATCCAGATAATGACATATCTTAGGCTCCGTCTTTATGACCTGGATCAGTTCCTCCGTAATCTCTTCCGGGTAGCAGTACAAAAGGCGTATCCAGCAAATCCCCTGTATCCTGCACAGTACCCTAAGAAGATGAGGAAGCATCTTTTCCCCGTAGATATCTTTCCCGTAAAGTGTCGTCTCCTGAGCCACAAGAATCAGTTCCTTTACGCCTCCTTCGGCAAGCTGCCTCGCCTCATCGAGTAGTTCTTCCACAGGCACACTGCGGAAATTTCCTCTTATCTGGGGAATCACACAATATGTGCACCGCTTATCACATCCTTCCGCAATCTTAAGATATGCGTAATGCCCTCCCGTTGTCACTAAACGCCGGGTACGGGAATGCGGCAGATAGCTGACATCCTTCATTCTTATCCGGGCATCGCCCCTCACCATCGGACTTTCACTCAAAACTCCGTCTATCACATCGGCGATCTCTTCATAGGAGGTTGTTCCCAGAACAGCGTCCACCTCCGGGATCTCCTTTAAGACCTCCTCCTGGTAACGCTGTGCCAGGCACCCCGTCACAATAAGCGCCTTCAGATTCCCTGTCTTCTTAAGCTGCGCCATCTCCAGGATATTCTGTATGCTTTCCTCCTTGGCGTCGTGGATAAAACAGCAGGTATTTACAATGACGATATCCGCCTCCTGCTCCTCATCCGTCATCCGGTGCCCGCGCTTCGCAAGAATTCCCAGCATCTTTTCCGTATCCACCAGGTTCTTGTCACATCCCAGTGAAATGAATAGAATATTCATATATTTACTCCCCATACGCCGAAAATGGGACGCCCTCCCTCTTAAGGAGAGACATCCCGCCTTCCGCCACTTGTCTACGACTCTTCTTCCGCAATAATCTTGATCTTAGAATTATTCAGCTCATCGATAGCGATGGAAAGGGGCTTCTCCCCGTCCTTTGCAAACACAAGCGGCATCTGTCCGTCAATCAACTGACGCGCACGTTTTGCCGTAGCAAGCACAATTGAATAACGGCTGTTGACGATACGTGTTTCTCCTTCCTCTACGCCCTGGTTCACAACTTTCATTAAATCTGTATAAGATGGATGCAGCATGACATCTTCTCCTTTCATTTTTCATTATTTGTTCATTTCCAGTTCACTTTGGATACGGACGACAAACTCCCGGTTCCTGCCCATCCGGCAGTGTTCCGACCGGATGATTCTATGAACCTCCTCTACACACGCCTGAAGGTCGTCGTTGATCACCAGATAGTCATAGCAATCCATTCCCTGAGCTTCCTCCGACGCCCGCATAAGGCGGGATGCAATGACCTCTGCCGTCTCCGTCCCCCGGCTTACCAGACGTTTCTTCAGTTCCCCGGCATCCGGCGGCGTCACAAACAAAAGCAGCGCGTCCGGATATTTCTCTTTTACCTTTAAGGCTCCCTGGATCTCAATTTCCAGAAGAACATCCTTCCCTTTTTCCAAACACTCCAAGACATATTGCTTGGGCGTGCCGTAATAATTGTTCACATATCTGGCGTACTCGATCAACTGATCCTCTGCGATCATCTTTTCAAACTCTTCTGTAGTCCGGAAAAAATACTCCCTTCCCTCTTCTTCCCCCGGCCTTGGACTCCGGGTAGTGGCAGAAATTGAAAGTGCGTAATTCTCATATTTCTCTGTCAGACATTTCATCAAAGTCCCCTTGCCTGCGCCGGAAAACCCTGATACTACGATGAGTACTCCTTTTTTTTCTCCCATGCTTGTTCTCTCCCATGTTTATGGACTATTTATGCCCACAATAGTTTAGCACAAATAATACCCTTTTTCAATCATTTTACCCAGATTATCCGTACTAATTCAGATGATGCCGCCGCAAGTAATTCGGCACACGCGCCGTCCGCACGTCAACAGTTCACTTCGCGCCGTCCGCACGTCAACAGTTCA
>CAMNWW010000193.1 GCA_946566415.1 uncultured Lachnospiraceae bacterium
TGCATTTAAATCTTCTACGAATTTCTTAATTTTCACTGTTATCACCGCCTTCTAAGTCTGCACGAGAAACGATCTTACATTTACAAGGTAATTTGTGCATAGCCAGACGCAGAGCTTCTCTCGCGACCTCTTCCGGTACTCCGGACAGCTCGAACATAACGCGTCCTGGTTTTACGACTGCTACCCAGTATTCCAAAGTTCCTTTTCCGGAACCCATACGCGTCTCAGCCGGTTTCGTTGTTACTGGTTTATCCGGGAAAATCTTGATCCATACTTTACCGCCACGTTTGATATGGCGAGTCATAGCGATACGCGCCGCCTCGATCTGGTTGGATCTGATCCAGCAAGGCTCTGTAGCAACAAGGCCGTACTCACCGTTGGTGATTTTATTTCCTCTAAGCGCCTTTCCTCTCATGGAGCCGCGGAACTGTTTTCTACGTTTTACTCTTTTTGGCATTAACATTATTTATCGCTCCCTTCCTTACCTGCCTTTGTTGGAAGTACTTCGCCTTTGTATACCCATACCTTGACGCCGACCTTACCATAAGTCGTGTCTGCTTCAGCGAAGCCATAGTCAATGTCTGCTCTAAGTGTCTGCAGCGGAATCGTTCCTTCGCTGTAGAACTCTGTACGAGCCATATCCGCGCCGCCCAAACGTCCGGATACAGAAGTCTTCACTCCAAGCGCTCCCGCTTTCATTGTTCTGGACATACAGGACTTCATTGCGCGACGGAAAGAGATACGATTCTCAAGCTGCTGTGCGATATTTTCTGCTACAAGCTGCGCATCCTTGTCCGGCTTCTTTACTTCTTTAATATCAACGATCAGCTTCTTGTCAGTCAGCTTCTGAAGCTCGCCTTTCACTTTCTCGATCTCCGAGCCGCCTTTACCAATCACAACGCCGGGTTTTGCGGTATAAATTATAATTTTAACACGATCCGATGCTCTTTCTATCTCAATCTTAGAAACACCGGAGCTGTATAATTTTTTCTTCAGAAATGTTCTGATTTTGTGGTCTTCCACAAGATAATCCGCAAACTCTTTTTCTGCATACCATCTGGAATCCCACTCCTTAATAATACCAACTCTTAAGCCATGAGGATTAACTTTCTGTCCCATACTCTCCCTCCTTATCTTTCATTCAGCACAACCGTAATATGGCTCATTCTTTTCTCAATCCTGTAAGCCCTTCCCTGTGCCCTCGGTCTGATTCTCTTCATTGTCGGTCCTTTATTTGCATAGCACTCCTCAATATAAAGGTTGTCGGCATTCATTCCGTTATTGTTCTCAGCGTTCGCGATTGCTGACTCTAATAATTTCTTAATAATGCTTGAAGCATACCTTGGATTGTATGTCAGAATACCAAGTGCGGTCCGTACATCCTTACCTCTGATGGCATCTAATACGAAACATGCTTTCTGAACAGACACTCTGGCATAAGACAGCTTAGCCGATGGTCTTGTGTCCTTATTTGCATTTCTCTCTCTTTTGATTTGGGATCTATGTCCTTTTGCCATGGATAAAACCTCCTTCCGATTGTAATGTCATTCTCTATCTGACTTTTGATTTCTTCTCGTCTTTTCCATGTCCTCTATAGGTTCTGGTCGCAACGAACTCTCCAAGCTTGTGTCCAACCATATCCTCTGTAACATATACCGGAACATGCTTTCTTCCGTCATGAACTGCGATTGTATGTCCAACCATGATCGGGAAAATCGTAGAACGGCGTGACCATGTCTTGATAACGCCCTTATCTCCCGATGCGTTCATTGCTTCCACTTTCTTTAACAGGCTTTTGTCTGCAAATGGTCCTTTTTTAAGTGAACGAGCCATATTTTAACCTCCTTCAAAACTCTCTATTTGATTCCCCTGCCGTCTTTTCTTCTGATGATCAGTTTGTTAGACTGTTTATTTTTCTTACGGGTCTTAAGTCCAAGCGCCGGCTTGCCCCATGGTGTACACGGACCCGGACGTCCGATGCCGGTCTTGCCCTCGCCGCCGCCGTGCGGATGGTCGTTCGGGTTCATAACAGAACCGCGTACCGTAGGCCTGAATCCCATGTGGCGCTTACGTCCCGCTTTTCCGATATTAATCAGGTTGTGGTCCCCGTTTCCTACCACTCCAACTGAAGCGCGGCAGTTAATCGGAACCATCCTCATCTCGCCGGACGGAAGACGAAGGGTTGCATATTTTCCTTCTTTTGCCATCAGCTGGGCCGCATTTCCTGCAGAGCGCACAAGCTGTCCGCCTTTTCCAGGATGGAGTTCAACATTGTGGAGCTGTGTACCGACAGGTATATTTGCAAGCGGCAGACAATTTCCTACTCTTACCTCAGCTTCCGGTCCATTCATGACCTTCATGCCGTCAGTCAGCCCCTCCGGTGCGATAATATATGCCTTTTCACCATCTTCATAACAGATCAGTGCAATATTCGCAGATCTGTTCGGATCATACTCGATCCCAATCACAGTAGCTGAAATTCCGTCTTTTTTCCTCTTAAAATCGATAACTCTATATTTTCTCTTAACGCCGCCTCCGCGGTGTCTTACAGTAATTTTACCCTGATTGTTACGGCCGGCCGTCTTGCTCAAAGATACAACTAAGGATTTTTCCGGAGTTGTCTTTGTGATTTCGGAGAAATCAGACCCGGTCATATGTCTTCTGGAAGGTGTATATGGGTTGTAAGTTTTAATTCCCATTACTATTCTCTCCTTTCACTGATTAAAATTTATCATCACACTTTTTTGTGTATAGTTTGAATGATTCTGTCTTAATAAGACAATCAAGTTCCCTACGCCTAAGCTCCTCTGTCGCCTCATGGCTCGTCGTCGCTAATGCTCGAGAACGGCCTTCTCGCTAAATTCGCGCTTTGCGCTCATTAAGCGTTCAGTGCCTTATAACCCCTGGAAGATCTCGATCTCCGCCGAATCCTCGGTAAGCTGTACGATTGCTTTCTTCTGCTTCGCCGTTCTGCCATACTGCATTGCTCCGCGGACTCTCTTTTTCTTTCCTTGGATATTCATGGTATTGACCTTTTTCACCTTGGTTCCCGGGAACATCTTCTCGACCGCTTCCTTCACCTGGTTTTTGGTCACTTCCGGATGAACCAGGAACGTGTACTTCTTTTCTCCCATAAGTCCCATGGACTTTTCGGTTACTACCGGTTTAAGGATTACATCATAATACTGAACATTTGCCATTATGCGTACACCTCCTCGATTGCGCGTACAGCAGCCTTCGTCACGATCAGCGTGTTGTACTTGAGAATATCATATACGTTAATTGTGTTAGTCCTTGCCGTTTTTACATCAGCAATATTTCTTGCAGAAAGTACCGCATTCTCATTCTCATCTTCCAGCACCACAAGCGCCTTGGATACAGACAGATTGTCAAGCACCTCCTGGAACTTCTTCGTCTTGATCTCATCCAATGCAAGCTCGTCAAGCACTATGAGTTTCTTCTCCTCCACTCTGGATGACAATGCAGACTTCAAAGCCGCCCTCTTCTCCTTTTTGTTCAATTTGAAAGAGTAGTCTCGCGGGGTCGGTGCAAACACCACGCCGCCGCCCGTCCACTGCGGAGCCCTTGTAGATCCCTGCCTTGCATGACCGGTCCCTTTCTGTCTCCACGGTTTCCTTCCGCCTCCGGAAACCTCAGAACGCGTCTTTGCCTTCTGTGTTCCCTGACGATTATTTGCAAGCTGGCTTACTACTGCCATGTGTACAAGATGTTCATTGACTTCTACGCCAAAAACAGCATCGTTCAGTTCGATTGTGCCAACTTCTTTGCCTTCCATATTGTAAACAGATACGTTTGCCATTTGTGTGTCCTCCTTTCCTGCTTCAGATCCTAAACGGATTTGACAGATTCCTTAATCGTTACCAGAGATTTCTTCGGTCCCGGTACAGCGCCCTTGATCAGGAGCAGGTTGTTCTCTGCGTCTACTTTGACAACCTCAAGATTCTGAACCGTAGTCCTCTTTGCGCCCATATGTCCCGGCATCCCTTTTCCTTTGAACACTCTGCTCGGATCGGAGCAAGCACCGTTGGAACCCTGATGGCGGTGGAACTTGGAACCGTGCGCCATTGGTCCTCTGTGCTGGTTAAATCTCTTGATCGCGCCCTGGAATCCTTTACCTTTGGAGATCGCTGTTGCATCCACTTTATCGCCGGCTTCAAAGATATCCGCCTTGATTTCCTGCGCCAGCTGATATTCTTCTGCATTCTCGAATTTAAATTCTCTGACGAATCTCTTTCCCGTTACGCCAGCCTTATCAAAATGTCCTTTTTCAGCCTTGGTAACCCCATGTCTGTGGATAATTTCTTTTTTGCCGTTCTTGTCGACATTAACAATCCTGTCCTTCTTGTCGACAAAACCCACCTGTACCGCATTGTAGCCGTCATTCTCAACAGTCTTGATCTGTGTCACGACGCAGGGTCCTGCCTGAAGAACAGTTACCGGAGTTAACACTCCATCTTCGTTGAAGATTTGAGTCATTCCGACTTTAGTAGCTAAGATAGCTTTCTTCATTATAATTACCTCCTGTGATTTACAGCGGAACGCGTCTTTTGCGTTCATCCTAAACTTAGGAATTACTGTGTTTGTCGTTGTTCTTACTTGCTTTTCATTTTGATATCAATATAGACACCCGCCGGCATTTCCAGTCTGGAAAGTGCATCAACCGTCTTCTGTGTCGG
>CAMNWW010000194.1 GCA_946566415.1 uncultured Lachnospiraceae bacterium
TTGTTTTTTTATCTCTTTATAAAAATAAAATGCTTATAAAATTACTTTTTAATAATATTTGCCGGAAGCTTCCGCTTGTCCATCCTTATAAACTGTTTGACCGATTTTATCGTGCAGATGAAGCGCGTACGCAAAAAAACGGCGGCTATGGGATCGGTTTGTCGGTAGCACAGTCCGTTACCGAAATTTACAAAGGCAGAATCTCTGCCGAATATGAAAACGGAAATACAATCGTCTTTACCATTCGCTTTTAAGAACAAAGCAATGAAACCCCGCAGGAATTTTTTCACTGTGGGGCTTTTTTTAAGTCTGAACTAAGGTTGCGGCATTATAATAGCGCTATAAAATGAGGAAAGGAGCTGATTTTATGCAGTTCAGGCACGAATGGAAACACGAAATTTCCTATGCGGATATGCTCTCGCTCCGCAGCCGTCTGTCTGCTGTTATGCATAAGGACAGCCACGCCGTAAACGGCAGGTATAAGATTAGAAGCTTGTACTTTGACAATTTTCGAGATAAAGCATTGCTTGAAAAAATTAACGGTGTAAATACACGAGAAAAATTTCGTGTCCGTTATTATAACGATGATCTGTCCTTGATTCTGCTTGAAAAGAAAAGCAAGATCCACGGTCTATGCAGTAAAGATCAAGCGGTCATCACATTAGAAGAAGCCCGGCTTATCGCAAATAAAGATATTGAAAGCCTTTCCGCAAGCGGAAAACCGCTTGTGAAAGAGCTTTATTACAAGATGCGGACCGAAGGACTTGAACCAAAAACAATCGTGGACTATATCAGAGAACCGTTTATATATGCTCCCGGTAATGTTAGGGTGACTCTTGATTATGACATTCGAACAGGGTTAACCGGCACGGATTTTCTAACTCCCGATTGCGTAATGGTTCCCACGGGAAACGCCCCTATTATTTTGGAAGTAAAGTGGGATGAATTTCTGCCCGCAGTTGTCCGTGACGCGGTGCAGGTTCCGGGTACGCATACCTCGGCATTTTCAAAATACGCAGCCTGCCGTGTTTACGGCTAAATATAACCGACTTTAAAGGAGTAATTATTATGAGTTTTCAAGATATTTTTAAGTCCAGCTTTTTAGAAAATGTATCAAGCATTTCTCTGCTTGATATGGGAATTGCCTTAGCTTTAGCATTTGGCGTCGGCATGTTTATCTTTTTAATCTATAAAAAGACCTTTGCCGGTGTGATGTATTCTTCCTCTTTTGGCGTAACCTTGGTTGCCCTTACAATGATTTCAACCCTGGTTATTCTGGCAGTAACCTCTAATGTAGTTCTGTCGCTCGGTATGGTCGGCGCTTTATCGATCGTCCGTTTCCGTACTGCGATTAAAGAACCGCTCGATATTGCTTTTCTGTTTTGGGCGATTGCCGCCGGAATCGTACTTGCCGCCGGAATGATTCCTCTTGCTGTATTTGGCAGTGTATTTATTGGCGTCGTACTCTTAGTATTTGCGAATAAGAAAGCGCATTTTAACCCTTATATCGTTGTGATTCGCTGCGAAAATCATGACAGCGAAATTACCGCTATGGATTTCCTGAAAAAACAGGTAAGACGCTGCGTCGTAAAAAGTAAGACTGCCAGGAAAGGAGCGGTTGAAATAAATGCGGAAGTCCGTATGAAAGAGGACAACACCGATTTTGTCAATATTCTTTCCGAAATGAACGGAGTGAACAGTGCAGTCCTTGTAAGCTACAACGGCGATTATATGGGTTAACAAAAAGGATGAATCCCTCGTATACTCGGGATACCTGAATTAAATCGCCTTGCGGCGATAGATTGGAGGAAATCCCTCGCATACTCGGGATGCCTGAATTAAATCGCCTTGCGGCGATAGATTGGAGGAAACTATGTCAACGCACAAATATTTTGACAAAATTTGCTGCGCCGTTCTCGCCTTCACCCTTGTGCTGACAATATTGTTTATGAACGCCGAAAGTTTAGGCATTCAAAAATCTCCTTCTGCTTTGGGATATGAAACACAATTATTTGATACGTCAAAGGTACATACCGTCGATATCATTATGAATGATTGGGATGAATTTATCGCGTCCTGCACTGACGAGGAGTATGTCCCGTGTTCAGTCATCATTGACAACAAAGCATATAAAAATGTGGCGATCAGAGCAAAGGGAAATACTTCGCTTTCCAATGTTCAAAACTACGGAAACGACCGATACAGTTTTAAAATTGAGTTCGACCATTACGACAGCGCCAACACTTATTACGGACTTGATAAACTAAGCCTAAACAATATCATTCAGGACAATACCTATATGAAGGATTATCTAACCTATCAAATGATGGGATACTTTGGCGTAAGCGCTCCTCTTTGCAGTTATGCTCAAATTTTAGTGAACGGCGAAGAATGGGGATTATATCTTGCGGTCGAAGGTGTAGAAGAATCCTTCCTTTCGAGAAATTATGGAAATGACTACGGTGAACTGTATAAGCCCGACAGTACGAGTATGGGCGGCGGCCGTGGAAACGGCGGCAAGTTTGATATGGATGACTGGCAGGTAGATCAGGATAGTGCAGATGAAAATTCTGATTCGTCTGCCAATGCAAAACCTGATATGCACGAAGGCAATAACCAATTTCCGGAAAGGGGGATGCAAAAACCAGGGGAAATCAAACAGCAAGGCGAAAATATGCAGCCGCCAAACGGTTTTGGTCAAGGCGGTATGCAAAAGCCAGATATGGACGGCGGCAAAATGGGCGGAATGGGAAGTTCAGATGTTTCACTTATCTATTCAGATGATGAATACTCCAGCTATTCCAACATCTTTGACAATGCCAAGACGGACATTTCAGATACGGACAAAGACCGTTTAATTGCTTCTCTTAAAAAGCTGAATGAAAACAGCAGCATTGAGGAAGTCGTGGATGTAGAGGAGGTCGTACGCTATTTTGTGGTGCATAATTTTGTCTGTAACTTTGACAGCTATACCGGCTCAATGATTCACAACTACTATCTCTATGAAGAAGATGGTCAGTTTTCTATGATTCCGTGGGACTACAACCTTGCATTTGGAGGTTTCGTAGGCGGATCGGATGCAGCAAGCCTTGTAAACTATCCCATTGATACGCCCGTATCCGACGGAACCGTAGAATCAAGGCCGATGCTTTCTTGGATTTTTGAAAATGAAAATTATACTGAACTTTATCATCAGTATTTTGCAGAGTTTATTTCACAATATTTTGACAGCGGATATTTTGCAGAAATGATAGATGATGTTAAGGCTATAATTTCTCCCTATGTTGAGAGTGATCCTACAAAATTCTGCACCTATGAAGAATTTGAAAAAGGAATTGATACGCTGGGAGAATTTTGCCTGCTCCGTGCAGAAAGCGTAAACGCCCAGCTAAACGGAATCATCGCAGCTATTTCCGATGAACAAGATAAAGAAACTTTCATTGATGCCTCTGGTCTTTCTATCTCCGCTATGGGCAATATGGACGGCGGAAAAGGCGGGAAAATGCCTGAGATGCCGCAAAACAGCAGAGAAATAAACCAGGTTGAATAGAAAAACCGGGAGGAGATCAACGTGCAATGGGAAGAGCATTTCGTATTTTTTCCATGCCTGTCTCAATGATCGCGTTCGTGCGTGCCAGGGAAGCAGCCACATCCTCTGCGATATTATCCAGACCTGTCGATTCCGCAAGCGTTTCAGGATTGGACAGGGGAAGGATATAATGCTCGCCTCCATATGTCATAGAGTGGTATACCCAGATCGGGATAAAAGTGACATCGGCCAGAGAGACGGCGCCTTTCACATCGCGGTGTATAGTCAGAGAAACCATAAGACCGTCTTCTGTATGGCCCTGTGTCAATCCTTCCATATATTCGGTCCGCTGATTAGAGACGAGATTGCCGACAGAATAGACGCACACAGTCTGATGGTCTCCGAAAGAGCTTGTAAGCACGTCGGCAGGCTGGACTACGTGAGGATGACCGCCTATAATGGCGTCGACTCCAAGATCACACAGCTCTTGTGCGATCTGGCGTTGGTTTTCGTTTTCAGCAAGAGCATATTCCTCGCCCCAATGCATATAAGCGATCGTATATTCCACACCTTCGGCCTGCATTTCCTGAAGTCCTCTGCGGATGCTATCATAAAAGGTATCCAGGTCATTATAATTGAAGGAGTTGATTAGGACCGCGCTTTCGCTGCTGACAGGAATAGCGTTGATTGTCTTTTGACCGCCGTAGGAAGGCGTCTCATAGACATAGTTAAAGATACCGACAGTGATGCCGCCTATATTCTGGATTGTATATGTCTGATCAGATGGTGTTTTCTGCACTCCGGTATAAGAGAGGGATTTCTGGTCGAGATACCCTGTCGTGAGCGAAAGGCCTTCGTCAAAATTATCGTAAATATGATTGTTTGCCAGAAGACACAGATCCACGCCGATATCTTTTAAGGTATCCGCTATAGCGTCCGGAGACCGAAATACGGGATAATCGCTGTAATCCCCGTCGGAAAGAGTGCATTCCAGGTTGACGACGGCATAATCTGCATTTTCAAAAATTTCTTTTATATATGCAAAAACAGGATGATAATCATAACTTCCATCCTCTTTATGGTATAAGGAAGAACGCAGAAAAGGGGTATGCATGATGATGTCTCCGGCAGAAACGATCGTCGCGTCCGCCTCCAGAGAAATTTCC
>CAMNWW010000195.1 GCA_946566415.1 uncultured Lachnospiraceae bacterium
TTTCCCATAAAATGGGAGGTTTTTTTACGAAAAATTTTTTAAGCGTCAAAGCTGCTAAAAAATTATGTTTTACTTCTGGATTTCTTTCAACTTATTGTAGCAATACCCGATAATGTCTTTCCGGGTAATAATTCCGATAAAATTTTCCTGGTCATCAACTACAGGGACAAAATTTTGTTCCATTGCCCTTCCGATCAGGTCCTCAATATCCGACTCCGCACGTACAGGACGGTAGTCGAGCCTCCTGTCCACCTTCATAATGGAAATTCCTTCTGCATCGCGGAGATTTAAAAGATTCCGCCGCTTCAAATCCCAGAGAAGATCTCCTTCGGTGATCGTACCTATGTATTTTCCCTCTCTGCTTATGATCGGGATCGAAGAATACTTGTGGTACTCCATAATCTCCAGAGCCTGTCGGAGCGTATGATAGTCATAAATAAACGCGGTCTCGACCTTCGGCTTCAGAAAAAATAATATATTCATTTCATTACCTCTTGTTTCCTGCCGGATGGCGTTTCAGTCTTTTAAGGCAGGTTTAAATCTGTGTGTTGACAAAAATATTATAAATTGCCTTGATTGCCGTCTCAAATTCCTGGCTCTTTACACCGATGATGATATTCAGCTCACTGGAACCTTGGTCGATCATCTTTACATTCACATGAGCGTGTGCAAGCGCTGAAAATATCCTTCCTGCCGTCCCGCGCGTCTGGCGCATTCCGCGTCCTACCACTGCGATCAGTGCAAGATCGGATTCCAGCTCGATCTCATCCGGCTCAACCGCCCTATGGATTCCAGCGATCACCCTCTGTTCGTGCTCCTCGAATTCTTCCTGGTGTACAAAGATCGTCATTGTATCGATCCCGGACGGCATATGCTCAAAACTAATTCCCTCGTCTTCAAAGACTCCCAGGACTTTTCTGCCGAATCCCACTTCCGCATTCATCATCGCTTTCTCTATGGTAACGGATGCGAATCCTCTCTTTCCCGCGATCCCGGTGATCGTATATTTGGGCTTTCTGCAGGTACCCTCCACAATCAGGGTGCCCCTTTCTTCCGGAGCGTTCGTGTTGCGGATATTGATCGGAATACCTTCTTTGCGGACCGGGAAAATTGCGTCTTCATGCAGTACTGTGGCGCCCATATAGGCAAGCTCCCTCAGCTCCCTGTAAGTGATCGTCTCAATTACCTTCGGATTATCAATAATATTCGGGTCAGCGACAAGAAAGCCGGATACATCCGTCCAGTTTTCATACATGTCTGCACAGATTGCCTTTGCCACAAGCGACCCGGTCACATCCGACCCTCCCCGGCTGAAAGTCTGGATAGACCCGTCCGGCCGAAACCCGTAAAATCCTGGGATCACAGCATATTCTACACAGGAAAGCCTATCTGCAAGAAGAGAATTGGTCTTGTCCGCAAGGAGCGTTCCATCCTCCGCAAACGCAATAACTTCTGCCGCGTCGATGAATTCATATCCCAGATAAGCCGCCAA
The DNA here is from genome assembly GCA_946566415.1 of uncultured Lachnospiraceae bacterium. Lineage (GTDB taxonomy): Bacteria > Bacillota > Clostridia > Lachnospirales > Lachnospiraceae > Allocoprococcus. Next base: position 1,493 of record CAMNWW010000195.1, read on the forward strand.
AATGATTCCGTTCAAATATTCACCGCGGGAGGCCGCGTAATCTCTTCCGATCTTCCGCCCGAAATTTTCCCGAATGACCTCGAACTCTTTATCCAAACATAAAGACAGTCCAAGCTCGTCAACGATCCCCTGAAAACGATTTTGGATCGTATCCATTATATCGGTAAACTTTTTCTCCTTGACCGCCGCGCCATAACATTTGTAAAGCAGATCTGTTACCTTTGTGTCTTCAGGGAATCTTTTCCCCGGCGCTGACGGAACCACATATCTTCTGGAAGGATCGTCCCTTATAATTTTACCTGCTTTCTTGAACTGATCCGCACTTGCAAGCGAACTTCCGCCAAACTTCACTACTTTTTTTATTGTAATCATCTCCTTACTGTAAGACCATTTTCCTTAATAACTTTATTACGGCGGCGCCAAAAAAGCAACCCTTTTTTAGTACTTATTTAAGTGTCCAGGCTTTCTTCCAGGCTTTTTCTGACCCTCTTTCTTGAAATCTCCACAAGCTGAAGGCCTGTCATATCTACAACTTTGCCGGGATTCGAGTCTTTGGAAAGCTCTCTTCGGAGAAAACGAAGGAGTTCTTGCTGCTCGCTTTTGGTTTCCATATTAATAAAATCGATCAAAATGATGCCGGACAGGTTCCGAAGCCGGATTTGACGGGCGGCCTCGCATGCGGCTTCCTGGTTCAAAGCGAGGAAGTCCTTTTTCTTTTGTTTGCATTTTCCGGAATTCACATCAATCACAACCATAGCCTCTGTCTGCTGAATCACCAGATAGGCGCCGGATTTCATCCATACCTTTTCCTTCCTCGCCTCTTCTGTAGCATGCTCCAGCGAATAACATTTTGCCAGCGGATAGGAGCTGTCGGTGTATGCCCGAAGTAGCGGAAGGTCCTCCGGCTGCTCTTCTTCTAAAAAGGCTTTGGCCTCCCGGTAAAGCCTTCCATCCTCCCATACAGCGTCCACGATAATCTCAGAAAGCCCTTGGTGGTTCACATCCTGAAGAAATTGAACCGCTTCTTCCGGCACGCCTAAGACAAGGCTGTGGCAGGTGCGCATTATACCGTAAGCGGCCACTAGATGATATTTTTCTGCCAGCCTGGCGATCTCGCTCTCCAGAATGCAAAGAGAGGCTTCCTCTGCATTTGTACGGAAAATGACGCCGAAATCTACATCTTTATAATGTTTTGACCAGGAAATCAGTTCATTCAGCTTTTGTGAGGATAATTTTGAGGAAGCACGAAACAGCCCTGGTTTTCCAGAAGATAAAACCGCATATTTGCCCACAAAAGTCAAATTCCCAGTGACAACGGGCTGTTTTTTCTTAATGGCATCCCGTTTAACCTGTACCAGCAATTCGTCCCCCACCCGAAGAGCTTGATTCTTATTTTCCGACGATACCATGATCGGTTCGGTCTTTTCATCCAGTGAATAATAGCATTCCACATGGTCTGCAATTTCAACAAAAGCTCCGCTGATATCCGGCAGGATCCGCTTTACTTTGCCCACATAAATCTCGCCTACTCTAGGCGTATTATAGTGAGGAGGGCTGTAGCGGAGTTCTACCGCCTGTCCGTCTTCAAAAAACGCGGTAAGGATTCGTCCCATGCATTCCGTTATAATAACCTTCCGTTCCATTATTCAAACTCCGTTCCCAGCGAGTCTAAAGGCACAAATACCGGTGTCTCATCACTCCCCGTATTAGCGAATGTTTCCAGGCGGTGATGAGAAAATGCAATATCTATTACTTTACAGTATTTTGCGAACGCGTTCGTCACACTCTCCGGTTTCAAATTCCGCACGCTTCCTGCGTCAACCTGCATATAGATCGAATTCCCCCTGGCAGTAAGTTTGTGGATCATCGGACGGATATCCACTTCTTTTTTTTCCTTCTTAGTACTTTTTATTGTCCAAATCTTTGTCTGGCTGTAAAATTCATCGAGACGCTCCTTCCAATCCTGGGGGAGGGCCCCGCGTGACACTGTGGATAGATAATCTGCCCCGGCAACCAATGTCATCCCTTTGTTCTTTTTATCTTCTGGAATTTGGACAAAGCGGACGACTTCCATCCCTTCCACCATCTGTTCATTCAGACGTCTGACTGCTTCCCGACCTGAGATCGGAGCTTTCAGTTCAATATCGAAATATTCTCCGTCGCTCGTCATTCCTACCCCCAGCGGGCTTGCGAACGACATGATCATGTGGGGACTGTAGCCTTCCGTAAAAGCGATAGGGATTTGGGCGCGCCGGATAGCTTTCTGAAAATACCGCATCACATCCAGATGGCCGATAAATTTCATGACTCCCAGTTTACGGAACTTAATTCTTGCTTTCATAACAGACACCTCCTTTGTAGGAAGCCGCCCCGCATCCGGAGCATTTCTCCCTGCAGTTTTCCGTCGCTTCGGCGCGCATAGCCCTCTCCCATTCTCTGCGCAGGAACTGCTTCGTCACACCGCAGTCGATAAAATCCCAGGGGAAGATTTCCTCCCCGCTCCTTACGCGCAGATTATAGAAATCCGGATCAATTCCCGTATGCTCAAAAGCCTGCATCCACAGATCATACTGAAAGTATTCATTCCATGAGTCGTACAGGCATCCAAGACGATAGGCTTCCTCAAGAACAGCTCCCGTCCTTCTGTCTCCCCGTGCAAAAACACCTTCCAGCACGGTAAGCTCCGCTGTATGCCAATTATATTTCAAGCTCTTTCGGTTGAGCTGCCCTCGCATTGCTTCCTGTACAATCCCTGCCCGGCGCACATATTCTTCAGCGCGGCACATAGACGCCCATTGGAACGGTGTGCAAGGCTTTGGCACAAAGAAAGAACTGCTCGCTGTAATCTGGCATTTACCATTTCGTTCACTTTTGGGAATCTCGTAATATTTTCTCGCCACTTTATCAGAAAGGACGGCAATCCCTTTCATATCCTCTTCTGTTTCTAATGGAAGCCCCAGCATAAAATAAAGCTTCACTTTCGTCCATCCTCCGGCAAACGCCTGCCCGGCGCCGGTTAGGATTTCCTCCTCAGTCAGCCCCTTGTTGATGACATTGCGCATTCTCTGCGTCCCGGCTTCCGGCGCAAAGGTCAGGCTGCTTTTTCGTACGTCCTGTATCTTGCTCATCACATCCAGGGAGAATGCGTCGATCCTCAAAGAAGGAAGTGAAATATTCACTCCTT
>CAMNWW010000196.1 GCA_946566415.1 uncultured Lachnospiraceae bacterium
CTGCCTGTAAACAGGCGATTTGCCCTCCTCTGTTTTGGCACTGCTCATTGCTTTCATGGACATTATAACATGAACAAAGAAAAAATCTATTGTGCATTATGTATAATTTTGGATGCAAAAAGTTGTGTATAATTCCATGTTGACTCAAAGATCGGAAAAGCGTATTATAAAATTAATTTAGATAAATGATTTTACAAAATAAAATTCAGGAGGAAAACAAAATGGGAATCATTGAAAAAATGAGATTGGACGGAAAAAAAGGATTTGTAACAGGAGCAGCAAGAGGAATCGGTAAAAGCACGGCGACAGCATTTGCAGAGGCGGGAGCAGATGTAGCTATCGTGGATATGGATTATGAGGAGGCAAAGAAGACAGCCGCGATTCTTGCGGAAAAGACCGGCAGAAAAATCATTGCAATCCACACGGATTGTACAGATCCAAATCAGGTAAACGCAATGGTGTCTCAGGTCGTGGAGGAACTGGGAGGACTTAACTTCTGCCATAATAATGCGGGTATCTGCATCAATGCCCCGGCTGAGGAGATGACTTTTGAGCAGTGGAATAAGGTGATCAACATCAATCTGACCGGAATCTTTTTGACAGATGTAGCGGCCGGGAAGTATATGTTGGAACATGGAGGCGGCTCTATCATCAACACGGCTTCAATGTCGGCGCATATTGTCAACGTACCGCAGCCGCAGTGTGCGTATAATGCTTCCAAGGCAGGAGTGATCCAGCTTACCAAGTCGCTTGCGATCGAATGGGCAAAGAGAGGCGTACGTGTCAACAGCATCAGCCCGGGATATATCGGGACAGAACTTACCTTAAATTCACCTACCCTGATTCCGCTGATTGAAAAATGGAATGAGATGGCTCCTCTTGGAAGGATGGGAAAACCGGAAGAATTGGATGCAATCTGCGTATATCTGGCCGGAGATACCAGTTCCTTTACCACAGGATCTGATTTTGTGATCGACGGAGCGTTCACCTGTTTCTAAAGATGAAAGGGGAGGTACAGGGTCGTCGAAGTCCTGTGCCAGAAAGTGAGGGAAAGCATGGAGAAAAAAGAGGCAGTCATAAGCGGCAGGACGGCGTTGGGTATTGAACTTGGTTCTACCAGGATTAAAGGCGTTTTGATCGACTTTCACGGAGAGGTCCTTGCGGTGGGCATCCATGACTGGGAAAATTCCCTGGTCGACAATATTTGGACCTACAGTCTGGAGGAAATACATACAGGGATCAGGAAGTGCTACGGTTCCCTGCGGGATTCGGTAAAAGAAAAATACGGAGTCGTTCTCCAGAAAGTCGGGGCTATCGGAGTCAGCGCTATGATGCATGGATATATGGCGCTGGATAAGGACGGGAATCAGATCGCTCCGTTCCAGACCTGGAGGAATACCAATACACAAAAAGCAGCGGATGAGCTGACGGATCTGTTCGACTTTAATATCCCGCTTCGCTGGTCAGTGGCGCACTTATACCAGCGCATTCTGGATGGAGAAGAACACGTAGCAAGATTGGGTTATGTGGGGACACTAAGCGCGTATATCCATTGGAAGCTGACAGGGCAGAAAGTGATCGGTATCGGAGATGCGTCCGGAATGTTCCCGATTGATTCGGATACACACGATTACGACGCGTCCATGGTCGATAAATTTGACGAGTTAATAAAACCGTACGGATATTCTTGGAAAATAAGAGATATTTTTCCAAAGGTTTTGTCAGCCGGAGAAAGTGCCGGAGCGCTCACAGAAGAAGGCGTTGCGTTCCTGGATGAAACGGGCAGCTTAAAGGCAGGAATCCCGCTGTGTCCTCCGGAAGGGGACGCGGGGACAGGGATGACGGCCACCAATTCCGTCGCGCCCCGTACAGGGAATGTTTCGGCGGGAACCAGTACGTTTGCCATGATCGTGTTGGAGAGAAAACTGAGCAAAGTGTACCGTGAAATCGATATGGTTACCACCCCTACAGGATTTCCCTGCGCCATGTCTCATGCCAACAACGGCACTTCGGACTTGAACGCCTGGATCGGCCTGTTCGGGGAATTTGCAGAGCTGATGGGAGTAAAAACGAACACCGGGGAGCTGTTTGAAAAGCTATACACAGAATCTTTAAAAGGTGATCCGGACTGCGGCGGGCTTCTGGCATACGGTTACTATTCCGGGGAAAATATCACCATGCTGAACGAGGGCCGGCTGGCGTTTCTGCGTACTGCAGACAGCAAATTTAATCTTGCCAATTTCATGCGGGTCCACCTGTATACATCTTTAGGAGCTGTGAAGATGGGGCTGGATATCCTCACGGAGGATGAAAAGGTAGAAGTAGACCGTATCATGGGACACGGCGGTTTCTTCAAGACGAAAGGCGTCGGCCAAAGGTATCTGGCAGCGGCGGTCAACGCCCCGGTCACAGTGATGGATACCGCAAGCGAAGGCGGCGCATGGGGGATTGCGCTCCTTGCGGCATATCTGGTGGATAAAAATGCGGGGGAAAAGCTGGAGGACTATCTGGAAAACAGAATATTCAAAGAAATGTCAGGGGAGACTCTGACGCCGCGTGAAGAAGAAGTGAAAGGACTGAAGATCTTCATGGAACATTACCGGTCAGGGCTTGCGATAGAGAAATCGGCGATCGAAGCCATGGTGTGGTAAAAGGATCTTATAAAAAGGAGGAAGATGTTATGAAAAAAAGGATATTGGCAGCGATTCTGACTATAGCGATGGCTGCCGCTGTTCTGACGGGATGTACCGGTCCGGGCCCGGGCGGGGAGTCAGGAGAGAAAGATTCCTACAAGGTAGGCATTACGATACAGAACCTGTCGAACGCCTATTGGGCAGGCGTCATGGGTAAACTCGGGGGACTGTTGGAAGAAAAAGGATGGGATTATACCATCGTTGACTGTAAGGACAATTCCGGCACCCAGATAAGCCAGATCGAGAATTTTATCATATCGGGGTGCGATCTGATCATGGTTCACGCCTCCGACGCAGTGGCTGTAGAGGGAGTCTGCAAGGAGGCGCTGGAGCGAGGAATCAAAGTGATGTGCTGGGACGACCCGATGGAGAATACGACGGCCAACTGGGTTCTGGACAATAAAGTATTAGGAGAGGAAATCGGGAAAACAGCGTCGGAGTTCATCAATGAGCATTTCACACCGGAGGATAAAGCGAAAGTCACAGTCATCGGTTATCCGTCTACAAAGGTTCTGAAAGACAGAGCGGACGGAATCAAGGAAGGGCTGGAAGCAAATTGTGAAGACAACTATGAGATCATCGCTGAGGTGGACGGCCTGGAAGCTCCGGAGGCGCAGACCAATGTGGAATCCGTTATGTCGGCACATCCGGACGCGAACGTGTTTGTAGGCGTCTGCGCGGGCGCCATGATCGGGTCGAACGAAGCGCTCCTGGCAGAATACGGAAGGGGAAATATCCCGGAAAATTACGGCGTCATCACTACTGACGTGACACAGCAGCAGTTGGATTCGCTGAAATCAGGAGATGAAGCAGTGAGGGCGATCGTTGGTTTTGAAGGCTCGAACCTGGATACGGCAAAAGCCTGTCTTGAGATGTTTGAGAGAATTCTGTCCGGAGAAGACTTCTCATCAGAAAAGAACATCATACGTGACATTGGTCCGATCACTGTTGACAATATTGACGAGATCTTAGAGGGGATGTAAAGATGAGCGAAGAATACGTATTACAATTACAGCATATCAGGAAAGAGTACCCAGGCGTTGTGGCGCTTAAGGATGTCACCTTGGAGCTGAAGGCGGGGGAGATCCTTGCACTGATCGGAGAAAACGGCGCAGGAAAGTCCACCTTAATCAAGTGCTGTTCCGGCGCGGTTATCCCGACCTCTGGAAAGATCATCGTGAACGGCAAAGAATTTTCCAGTATGACGCCTCAGCTGGCATCGGAAAATGGAATCGCGATTATTTATCAGGAATTTAATAATGTAAAAGAATTGTCGGCGGCAGAGAATCTGTTTCTCGGGCATCCGATCCGCAGAGGGATCATCGTCGATAAAAAAGCAATGGAAGCGGAAGCGGCAAAAGCTTTTGAACAGTTACATATCAAGATTGATCCGAAGGCGCTTATGAAGGATCTGACGGTAGGTTATCAGCAGATGGTGGAGATCGCGAAAGCCATCCAGCAGAACGCCAGAATCCTGATCATGGATGAACCCTCCGCGCCTCTTACCAGCGCAGAAGTAGAGAGTATGTTCGAGGTCGTAGAGCTTTTGAGAAAACAGGGCGTTTCTATCATCTATATCTCGCATCGCCTGGAGGAAATCTACCGGCTTTCCGACCGGATCGTTGTGATCCGCGACGGCGAGTATGTAAAGACATTGATCACAAAGAACAGTCAGGTCGAGGAGTTGATCCAGTTGATGGTAGGCCGTGAACTGACAGAGACTTATCCGCCAAGAGAAAATTGTATCGATAAGAATGAAGTGATATTGGAGCTTAAAGATTTAACAGGAAACGGAGATAAGAATATCAACCTGAAACTTCATAAAGGGGAGATACTGGGGCTGGGAGGGCTCGTCGGCGCCGGAAGGACTGAGCTTGCGGAGATGATTTTTGGAGCTGTGCCGAAAAAGTCAGGCCAGATGATCTACAA
>CAMNWW010000197.1 GCA_946566415.1 uncultured Lachnospiraceae bacterium
CTATCAGGGAAGATTTGTTGATCGTCCCAATCGATTTATCGCGCATGTGGAGATTGAGGGGAAGCGGGAGACCGTACATGTAAAGAATACAGGGCGATGCAGAGAGCTATTAAGACAAGGAGCGGCGGTCTATGTACAGGACAACCGCAAGCCGGAGCGAAAAACGCGTTGGGATCTGATCGCTGTAAAAAAAGGAGACAGGCTGATCAATATGGATTCCCAGGTTCCGAATAAGATAGTGAAGGAATGGCTGGAAAAAGGGAATCTGATAGACAATATATCATCCGTTCGTCCGGAATATGTATATGGCAGTTCGCGTATTGATCTGTATGTTGAAGCGGGAGACAGAAAGATACTTATCGAGGTAAAAGGCGTGACATTGGAAGATGATGGAGTAGTTCGGTTCCCGGATGCGCCCAGTGAGCGGGCAGTGAAGCATGTGGGTGAGCTTATGGAGGCCGTAAAAAAAGGGTATGAGGCATATGTTTTCTTTGTGGTCCAGATGAAAGATGTCCGTTATTTTACACCGAATACCGATACGCATCCTGCATTTGCAAAGATATTGACGGAGGCAGCAGGAGCGGGAGTAAAGGTTGTGGCATACGATTGTCAGGTGGAATGTGACAGTATAGCGATCCGCAGAGAAGTGCCGGTTGTTCTTGAAAGTTCTCCTTCCGGTATGTTAGACGGTGTCTTGGGGAAACAGATGGCTGAACTTTTGGTTCCGTGGTTTCGGGAGCATAAGAGGGCCTTGCCGTGGCGGGAACATCCGGATGCCTACAGGGTGTGGGTGTCAGAGATCATGCTCCAGCAGACAAGAGTGGAGGCGGTAAAGCCTTACTACGAAAGGTTTATGAAGGAACTTCCCGGGATAAAGGAGCTGGCAGAGGCGAAAGAGGAACGTCTGTTAAAGTTGTGGGAGGGCCTTGGATACTATAGCAGGGTGCGCAATATGAAACATGCGGCGCAGCAGATCATGATCGATCATAACGGGGAATTTCCCCAGGAATATGAGGAGATCAGGTCGTTAAAGGGAATTGGGAGTTATACGGCAGGCGCGATCAGCTCTTTTGCATATGGCCTTCCAGTGCCGGCAGTGGACGGCAATGTGTTACGTGTCATGACAAGGCTTTTGGCAGATGATTCTGATATCGCCAGACAGAGCACGAAGTCACGTATTGAGAAAGCGCTTAAAAAAATAATTCCGGAAGATGCTGCCAGTGATTTTAATCAGGGGCTTATAGAACTTGGCGCTCTTATATGTGTGCCGAATGGCGAGCCAAGATGTAAGGAGTGCCCCCTTGCGTTACTGTGCGAGGCAAGACGGACCGGGCAGACAGGAAAGTTTCCTGTAAAGACAAAAGCAAAGGCAAGAAGGATAGAAAAAAAGACGGTGTTTGTTTTCCTGGACAGTGAGAGAATTGCAATTGTGAAACGTAAGAAAAAAGGACTTTTAGCAGGGCTGTATGAACTCCCGAATGTGGAAGGACATCTCAGCATGGACGAGGCGACGGCCTACTGTAAAGAGATTGGGCTTATGCCGGTGCAGATAAAAGAACTTGCAGAAGCAAAGCATATATTCAGTCATGTGGAATGGCATATGGTCGGATATGCAGTCAGGGTAGATGAGCTGGAAAAGACGAATCAAAAGGATTTCCTGTTTATCCATCCGGAGGAGATAAAGTCAATCTATCCCATTCCCTCTGCCTTTGACAAATATATAGACAGGGATTAGCTTGAAAAGGGGTTTTTTCTTTAGTATAATGAAACACAACAAAAATTGAAAGAAATAAAGGAGAAGAGATGGCAAGCATTCGTGATGTGGCAAGAAAGGCTAATGTAGGCTCTGCCACGGTATCAAGAGTATTGAATAACAGCGGCTATGTATCTGAGGAGACAAGGCGCAAGATAGAAAAGGCGATGAAGGAACTTAATTATACGCCGAATGAACTGGCAAGAAATCTGTTTCACAAAAAAAAGCGGCATTATCGCGATTCTTGTGCCTAGCGTATCACATCCGTTTTTTGCAGAGCTGGTAAAATGCGTTGAGACGGAACTGTATGCTCGCGGTTATAAGACGATGCTGTGCGATACCTTTCGGGAAAAAAACAGTGAGCAGGAATATCTGGACATGCTGAACAGGAATATTGTGGACGGGATTATTACAGGAGTCCATTCGCTGAAGATAGAGGAGTATACAAAGATTGATAAGCCCATCGTGGCGTTTGACCGCTGTCTTGGGGAGGATATCCCGTTAGTGAGGGTGGATCATGCGCTGGGCGGGCGGATGGCTGCAGAGCTTTTGCTCTCCAGCGGATGTAAGGATGTCATACAGTTTCAGGGTGCGAAGTCGGTGCGTTCGCCATCGGATATACGGCACATTGAGTTTGAGCGTGTGATGAGGGAAAACAATGCCAAAGTAACTTCTGTAGAGCTTATGTGGAACCGGTTCGATAGCGAGTATTTTTCTGATATTACAGAAAAGACCATGAAGGAACATCCGGACATAGACGGAGTATTTGGCGCTGACCTGCTGGCGGTATACTGCATGAAAGCTGCCGTAGCACAGGGCAGGCGGATACCTTCGGATCTAAAGCTTGTCGCCTATGACGGAACTTATGTGACGGATGCGGTTACTCCGGGCATCACCTCCATTGTGCAGCCGATTCCGCTTATCGCAAAGGAGCTTGTGGGGCTTTTGCATGACATGATAGAGCAGAAACCAATTATGCAGAGAGAAAAGCTTGTGAATGTCACTGTCCGCTATGGGAATACTACGATTGGCAATAATTGACAAAAAGATGAAAAATGGAACGGTTACCATAAGAGCAAAATTGACAAAAAAATTCTATTATTTACTTGACAAGGGTAATGATTGAATCTATAATGTACTTAAATAAAACGCATGTGTTATATTGAAAAAGAATTTCATAAAGAGATTCTTTTTTAAAACCGCAATATGGAACGGGTTCCACAATGAAATAAAAAGAAAATGGAGGAAAGAAATGAAAAAACATATGAAAAAAGTATTGTCAGTGATATTGACAGGTGTGATGGTATTTTCATTAGCGGCATGTGGGAACAGCAAAAAGGAACAGGAAGGCAGTGCAGATGGTTCCGGTAAGACGCTGCGGGTTCTTAACTGGGGAACCGCGGAAGAGGAGCAGATTGCGGCAGATGCAATTGCAAGGTTCAATGAAAAGAATCCTGGCGTAGAAGTAAAGCAGACTTGTGTGCCGGTGGATTCCTGGTCGGACTTCATCCAGAAGTGGATTACCATGACGACATCGGGCGAGGCTCCGGATGTCATCAATATCGGGCTTGAGGCTGCCAGGATGGCAGTGGATAATGAGCTTTTGATGCCTCTTGACGAGATTGTAGAGGGCGATGAGAGCCTTAAGAAACTTAGAGGAGAATATGCGGAGTCTTTGATCAATGGATTTTCTGTAGACGGGAAACTATACGGCCTTCCGAACGGAACACAGACGATGGTTATGTATTACAATAAGAAAATGTTCGATGATGCAGGGATTGCATACCCGAAAGACGGCTGGACCTGGGATGAATTTCTGGAAGATGCGAAGAAACTTACAAAGGCTGACGGCTCCGTGTATGGTTACGGACTGTCCAGCTCCTATTTCCAATTGACGCCCTGGTGGTCAACGAATGACGCATACCCAACCACGGATGATTATTCCGCACCGGCTTTAAACAGCAAGAACATGGTAGAGGCTGTAGAGTTCCTGAATGACATGACAGAGGCTAAGGTGACGCCTGACCCTATCAGCTCGGATGTGTATTCTATGTTTGCATCCCGGCAGCTTGCCATGGTCGGCGCAGGAAGATGGGTGCTGAATACATGGATAGACGGAGGACTTACGAATGATGAATTTGACTGTGTACAGTGGCCGGTGAATAAAAAGGAAGGTTCTGTGTACGGAGGAGCGGCATGGAGCATATCTGTATCTACGAAGGAGAAGGAACTTGCAGTGGAGCTCCTAAAGGAGCTTGTGTCTGAGGAGACGCTGAAAGCGAATGCGGCAGGAGGACAGCAGGTTCCCCCGACAGAATCGCTGGCGACAGATACGGAGATTATGGGTACGACGCCGGATAATATACTTGGAATCTGGAAGGCGGTTACGATTGCAGAGCCGGTTGCGGCGCCTACATACTTTGGAGATATTGAACAGGGATTGCTTAGAGGATTGGAAGAAGTATTTTCAGGAAAGAAGAAACCTCAGGATGCATTGAACGATGTGCAGACGGAGGTGGAGAACGCGATTAAATAACAGAAAAATCCGGTAAATGATACAGCCGCATGTTTCCGCATGTCTGTGCGTATGGGCGGTGCGGCTGTATTTATCTCGCAGGATTTTGACTGGCGGCCGGATTGACAGAGAGGAGGTGTCTCTTGAGATGAAAAAAAGAAAGAGAAATAAGAGAGAGAGCAGGGCGGCTTACCTATTTACCCTTCCGTCATTCGCAGGATTCATAGGGTTTGTCCTGATTCCGATCATATGGGTGATTGTTATCTCTTTTCAGGAGTATAACGTATTTACGGGTACTTCGGAGTTTGTGGGGCTTGAAAACTATATGTCGATTTTGACGGATGCCCGC
>CAMNWW010000198.1 GCA_946566415.1 uncultured Lachnospiraceae bacterium
GTAGTGTCATACCTGAAAGAACACAGTGAAGACGTCGCCTACAGCGAGGAGATCCAGAGCCAGGTGAATAGCGGAATCAATTCATCCTCTGGGACAGGGGATACGCCTGGAGATAAAGACGCCTATTTTGTAGACGCAGGGAAATTCATTATAGAGAAAGAAAAAGCGTCGATCGGGATGCTGCAGAGAATGTTCAAGGTCGGGTTCAACCGGGCGGCAAGGATCATGGATCAACTTGCGGACGCCGGGGTCGTCGGCGAAGAAGAGGGAACCAAGCCAAGGAAAGTCTTGATGTCAATGGAAGAATTTGAACACTATATAGAGGAATGCTTATAAGAAGAAAGGAGATTCCAAAGAATGAAAACAGACATTCAAATCGCACAAGAATCAAAAATGTCACACATTAAAGAGGTGGCCGCGTCCATAGGGATCCAGGAAGAAGACCTGGAGTATTATGGAAAGTACAAGGCAAAACTTTCTGATGAGCTTTGGGATAAGATCAAGAACCGTCCGGATGGAAAGCTCGTGCTTGTCACAGCGATCAATCCGACCCCCGCAGGAGAAGGAAAGACTACGACCACAGTAGGACTTGGACAGGCGATGGCGAAGCTGAATAAAAAGGCAGTCATAGCCCTGCGCGAACCTTCTTTGGGACCTTGTTTTGGAATTAAGGGCGGAGCGGCCGGAGGCGGGTACGCCCAGGTAGTTCCGATGGAGGATCTGAACTTACATTTTACAGGTGATTTTCATGCGATCACTTCTGCCAATAATCTTCTGGCAGCAATGCTGGACAACCATATCCAGCAGGGGAACGCCCTGCAGATTGATCCGAGACTGGTGGTCTGTAAACGATGCCTGTATATGAACGACCGGTCGCTTAGGAATATTGTTGTCGGCTTAGGAAGAAAATCAGACGGTATGGTGAGAGAGGATCATTTTGTCATTACGGTCGCATCTGAGATCATGGCGATCCTTTGCCTTGCGGATGATCTGGAAGATTTGAAGAGGCGCCTGGGACAAATTATCGTTGCTTATACCTTTTCCGGAGAGCCTGTCACAGCAGATCAGATCCACGCGACGGGTTCCATGACGGCTCTTTTGAAAGACGCGATTAAGCCGAACCTTATCCAGACTCTGGAGCATACGCCGGCTCTGGTGCACGGCGGTCCTTTTGCCAACATCGCTCATGGCTGCAACAGTGTGCGGGCGACCAAGATGGCGCTTAAGCTGAGCGATATCACTATCACGGAAGCCGGCTTCGGGGCGGACTTGGGAGCGGAAAAGTTTATGGATATCAAGTGCCGTAAAGCGGGATTAAAGCCGGATGCCGTTGTTTTGGTTGCAACGGTCCGTGCCTTGAAGTATAATGGGGGTGTGGCGAAACAGGATTTAGCTAAAGAGAATCTGGAAGCGTTGGCGAAAGGAATTGTAAATCTGGAGAAGCATATCGAGAATGTACAGAAGTACGACGTTCCTGTAGTGGTAACGCTGAATTCGTTTGTTACAGATACGGAAGAAGAATATCAGTTCGTACGCAGGTTTTGTGAAGAAAGAGGATGTGAATTCGCCCTTTCCCGCGTTTGGGAGAAAGGCGGAGAAGGCGGCGTCGAACTGGCTGAAAAGGTATTGGATACGTTAGAGAATAAGGAGAGCCATTTCCATCCGCTTTATAAAGACGAGTTGCCGCTGAAAGAAAAAATTGAGACGATCGCAAAGGAGATTTACGGCGCCGACGGCGTGGTATACGAGACGGCGGCAAGTAAGCAGCTTGCAAAAATAGAAGAGATGGGATTCGGGGACCTTCCGATCTGCATGGCTAAAAATCAATATTCTCTGTCAGATAATGAAAAGCTCTTAGGAAGGCCAAAGAATTTCGACATTCATATCCGGGAAGTCTATGTCAGCGCAGGCGCAGGCTTCGTCGTCGCACTGACCGGGGCGGTTATGACAATGCCGGGTCTTCCGAAAGTTCCGGCGGCCGACCGGATCGACGTGGTGGACGGGAAGATCACCGGATTGTTCTAAGGACCGAAGGGCAAATGCGCCATATAGAAAGGCTTATGTTGGGGAGTTAGTAATAGGGAGGAGTTAGGAAATAATGAAATGCATGAACTGTGGAGCAGATATTCCTGAGGGGCGGATGCGCTGCCCCAGATGTGGACAGGAGATACAGATCGTGCCTGATTATAATCCGTTGGACGAGATGCTGACAGCGCAGGTCAAAGGGGCTGTCAGCGAGACGCTTCGTATTGACCTTGAGAACCGGAAGAAGGGACAATACGCTTCGGGAAGAAACCGGGGTCCGGCGATGGAAAGAAAGGCGGAACCAAGACCGAGGAGGCAGGAACCGGAAGGACCGTCGGTGCCGAGAATGGAAAGAAATACGCAGGGGAGAAGCGGACAAGGAAAGACTGGACCAAGCCAAAGCGGACAAAATAAAAATGGACAGAAGACAGGACGGATTACCCCTGAAGAGCGGGAAAGACGGCGCAGACAGGCGGAAAAGAAACGGATGAAGGCAAAAAGAAGAAGACGGAGGCTACTTCTTCTAATGGGAGTTTTTGTGGCGGTATGCGTTGCCGCAGGTTTTTTCATTTATCAGAATTCTTACGGAAGGCTGATGAAAAAAGGAAACGAGGCTCTTACGTCCGGAGAATACGCGGACGCGATAGAATATTTTGAAAAAGCGGTTTCAAAAAACCCCGGTAAAAGCGATGCATACGTTGGGCTGTCAAAGGTGTATCTTGCGCAGGACGACCAGCAAAAGGCGGAGGAAGTATTTCTAAACGCAGTCGCGGGAAAGTCTTCTAACGCAGAGATATACCGCGCGGCAGTACAATTCTATCTGGATACGGACCAGGCGGAGAAGGTGACGGCGTTTTTGGAGGCATGTTCTGATAAAAGTATACTGGAAGCCCTGGATGAGTTTGTTTCCAAAGGACCGAAGTTCAGCCTGGACGATAAGACGGAGTACGATGATATTCAGGCGCTTGAATTATCAGGAAGCGGAAAGGAAATCTATTATACAACAGACGGAACCGATCCGACAACCTCCAGTACTCTGTATACGGAACCGATCCGTCTGGAGGAAGGCGAGACAGAAGTGCGGGCGATTTCTGTTAATGCGAAAGGCATCCCAAGCCTCGTCGTCAAGAAAACATATACGGTGGCGTTTCCGATCGAGGACGCTCCATCCGTTACACCTTCCACAGGGCAGTATGAAGAAGAACAGATGATCGAGGTCGTCGTGCCGGAAAATTACGAGGCGTATTATACAACGGACGGGTCCGATCCCGGACCGAACGCACCGACAGGACAGAGATACACCGGGCCTATTCCGATGCCGAAAGGGAACACCATATTCAGCGTTGTCCTGGCAGATCAGAAAGGAAGGCTCAGCGACGTCACAAAACGGAATTATGAACGGATTGATTCTGAATGATTCCTGTCAGAAAGACTTGATATTTGTTTGATAATCATTTATCATATAGGAAGTAAAATATTTTAGGAGGCAAAGGAATGTACAAAATAAGAAAAGCTGAAAAACTGGCAGACAAGATTTTTCTTATGGATGTAGAGGCTCCTCGCGTTGCAAAGCATTGCGAACCGGGGCAGTTCGTAATCGTAAAGATGGATGACAAAGGCGAGAGGATTCCTCTTACGATCTGTGACTATGACAGAGAAGAGGGGACGGTTACCATCGTGTTCCAGAGCGTCGGGGCGTCTACAGAGAAGATGGCATACTTAAAGGAGGGCGATTTCTTCCGCGATATTACGGGACCGCTTGGATGTCCTTCAGAGTTTGTTTCAGAAGACCTGGAAAGCCTGAAGCAGAAGAAGATTCTGTTCGTGGCAGGCGGAGTCGGGGCGGCTCCGGTCTATCCGCAGGTAAAATGGATGAAGGCGCATGGGATTGACGTGGATGTCATTGTCGGGGCTAAGACGAAGGACATGCTGATCCTTGAGGATGAGATGAAAGCTGTTTCCGGCAATTATTATCCGTGTACAGACGACGGTTCCTACGGGCATTCGGGCATGGTAACGACGAAAGTTGAGAAGCTGGTAGAAGGGGGAAATAAATACGACTTATGTGTGGCGATCGGCCCTATGATTATGATGAAGTTCGTCTGTCTCCTTACAAAGAAGCTTCAGATTCCCACCATCGTGAGCATGAACCCGATCATGGTCGACGGAACCGGCATGTGCGGCGCGTGCCGTCTGCGAGTGGGAGATGAGATCAAATTTGCATGCGTAGATGGACCAGAATTTGACGGACATCTTGTTAACTTTGATGAGGCCATGAAGAGACAGTTGATGTATAAGACTGAGGAAGGCAGGGCAATGTTGAAATTACAGGAAGGTGACACACATCATGGTGGATGCGGTCATTGCGGAGGTGACGAATAATGGCAGATGTATTAAAGAAAGTACCGGTAAGGGAACAGGATCCGAAGGTACGTGCAACGAACTTTGAGGAAGTATGTTACGGCTATAACCAGGAAGAAGCTATGGACGAGGCGACCCGCTGCATTAACTGCAAGAACGCACAGTGTATCAAGGGGTGCCCGGTCGGCATCAATATTCCTGCTTTTATCCAGCAAGTAAAAGCAGGAGAT